>JAPYNU010000021.1 GCA_028283245.1 Candidatus Aldehydirespirator catecholifindens
CTTGCGGAGTTGCATATGCCATTGTGTAAGAACCGTCGTTGGCATGTACGGGTTGTTCAGGGCGGGCGGCGCGTTGCGTTCAGGCGCATCGTGCATCAATTTCGGTAGCCAAAAAACACCATCGAATAGGAGTAACCCGGTGACCCTGATTTTGTTGACATTGCTGGCTGTCGCCTGGCTTGGTTATTTCGCGATTTGTCTTCGTGCCAGGCTTGAGTCGCGCTCCGAGCGCATTGACGGCATGATTGATGCCAGTCAATTCAGCCACTACCTAGAGCTTCCCGTCGGATATGAAGGCGGAGTTCGTGAAGTGTCGTCTCCTGCAAGCCTGAAAGTAGTTCAGCCGAGGCTGGATGATCTCGAATCCAAAGGCACCACAGAAGTATCCAGAGGTGTCACATACTTGCTTGAAGCGCCTCGCACTCCCCAGCAGGCCTTGCGGCGTCGTCGCAATATCACCGCATGGTTTACTGCTGTGGCGTTGCTGTCGCTCATGTTAGTACCCAGCTTGGGGACTGCGGCGCTAGTGATGCATCTGACGGTTGATGTGGTGCTGGTTTTGTTCTTGTTCGGTGTAGCACAGCGTCAGCAGCTCCCAGCTGAGAACCTAGCTGAAGTCAGGGCTCTTTATCCCGATCACCCTGCTTTTGGTGCTGCGGTTGATACGCCCATGAGGCATGTAGTCAATGGCTGATCGTCTCCTCTGGTGATCCACGTCTTTATCGGGACTAAAGCTCAATACATAAAACTGGCGCCTCTGCTGCGGCTTATGGATGCTGACAGGGTCAAATATCGGCTGATCGACTCCGGTCAGCACGGTGCTTTGACTGTGTCTCTGCGCCGAGAACTTGGTTTGCGCAAACCCGACCTGCATCTAGGCGGCGAGCGTGACGTGGTGTCGGTATTACAAGCTGCGCGATGGGCGCTGCGTTTAGGCAAGTCAGCGGTATCTCGCAGATGGCTCCGCGAGACGGTTTTTACCAACAGCGGTGGAGTGTGTGTTGTTCACGGCGACACGCCAAGCACGTTGTTAGGGGCTTTACTGGCGAAGCGTGCCGGGTTGGCTGTAGCGCATGTGGAAGCCGGGCTGCGAACTTTCAGATGGATTCATCCTTTCCCCGAGGAGATTGTACGGGTGATCACAGGACGGATCTCCGACGTTCTCTTCGCTCCAAGCGCACAAGCGGCTGCGAATTTGCGGTCGATGGGAGTTAAGGGTCGCATTGTTGAGCAGTCAGCCAACACCGGCCTTGAGTCGTTGCGCCATGCCATTTCCGACACAAGCGACGCATTGCATCCATCGCAGCCCACAAGTTCGGGTCCTGTTGTGGTGACCTTGCATCGCGTTGAGAACCTGCACCGTCGATCACGACGCGAAGCGCTCGTTGATCTTGTGCAAGGTTTGGCTGCTCAAATACCGGTGCGCTGGGTGCTTCACGGACCTACCGAGCAAGCCTTGAAGCACGAGACTCGGGCGCGGCTGTCAGCTGCTGGCGTGGAGTTCGTGCCGCTCATGGCCTACAGCGATTTTTTGGCTTGTCTCATAGAGGCACCATTCGTCATCAGTGACGGCGGATCAATACAAGAAGAATGCGCTCGGTTGGGTGTGCCTCTTCTGATTTGGCGTGATCGCAGCGACCGCAGCGACGGTCTGGGCCACAACGCAGTGCTAAGCCACTATGACAAGGCCACCGTTGCGGATTTCCTGTCTGACCCGCAGCGGTTCCGTCGGGCACCTCAAGAGTCAGATGTCAGTCCCTCTACAGGGATCCTCGCCGAGTTAGACGAGTGGAGATGATCTCAGCTGTGCCTGCAGCCACAATGTCACGGGCTATCAGCACCACCCGGTAACCCGCGAAGATCGCGGCCAATGCAACTCCGCTGTGGCCTTCGACAGCCAAAATGGCCGCCAGGCTCAGTTCGGCCACCCCGAAGCCTTGCGGTGCGATCAGCGTCAGAAACCCAAGCGCCCATGACACCATGAAGGCACCTGCGATCTCGACTGCAGGCAACAGGTCAGCCTCTGGAAAAGCTCTCAAATACAGCACAAAAGTCAAGCCCGCCCATATCCAGTATCCAATCGAAACTCCTAACACTCGCAGATAGTCACCCCAGTCCACAGCGAAACGGGCACCTCGCCGGGCCAGCAGACGGTTAACAACTTGACCCCCCAACGCTGGCAGCATCGCCATCACCGCTATCACGAGTGCAGCAATCGTCCATGCAGCCCCGCCTGCGAGCGCGCCAGATGCTCCAAGCAGGCCTACGCCTACAGCTAAAGCCACCGAGACGCTTAACCCCAGTTCGAGGCCTGCTGTGATTGCTAGGGGAGTGAGAGGCACGTCAGCGGCGCGCAGTAGCGCCATGCGTGCTGCTGCGTAGCTAACACCGAGCGGCACATAACGCGCTGGCAGCGACCTTGCTGTAGCCAGTAAGGTGCGACTCAGCGTTACGTCATGTCCAAGCATCATCAGCATGCAACGCCAAAGCGCCGAATTCCACAAGATCAGAACGCAAGAGGATGCGAAAGCGGCTGCGATCAGCGCTGGCCTAGCCCCTTCAAGCAGATCAGCTATTTCTTGGTGCTGAGTAACCAGCAGCCAAACAATCAGCCCGGCCAGCGCAATCAGATAAATGCGCCGTGTTGCACGCAGCATTCGCATTCTCTGGGTGCTGCGTGCAGAGTTCGCTTCGTCGGGGTTTTGCGGGTTTGGAGCTTCAGATGACATTGGCGATCAGTTCATCAAGGGCGGTGTGGTTGGCGTCTAAACGCTGTCTTAAGTGATCGCGGGCCTGCCCTGAGCGCTGCGATCGGGCTAAAGCATCAGCGACAGCCGTTGACAGCAATCCAGCATTGCGCGGATCTTGAAGATCGTTGGGATGAATCAACGGTGCCCAGCCGCCCACCTCTGCTGCTAGAGCCCCCATTTTTGGTGAACTATCCAGCAGCACAGCCGGCCGCTCGTGAAGCAGCGCTGCGATTGCTCCGTGGTATCTCATGGTCACCACCACCCGGCTGCGCCCCACCTCATCAATGACGTTTCCCACATCCGGTGTCACAATTTCGGCGCTGCCGTTGAGTCGGTCGCTGAGTTCGTTGTGAAGTTTGTGGTCGCGGCTCGCTTGGAACGCTACGAAACGCACCCGCAGGCCAGCAGCTTGCGATGCGGTGCTGATAGCAGATGCCATAGCATCCAGAGCTGCCGAAGATGGGGTTGCATGGGCGGCTTTTGTGGCGGCGGTGCCAAGCCCACGCCGGTTGGGCGGTCTCAAAATTACGCACATGGAATCGTCAGGTGTCACAGGCGTCGATTCGATTGCCATTACTGGGTCGGCACCTTCGATCACAGTTTCAAGACCCCACCGGCGCAAGCGATTAGCCGACACAGCGTCACGGACGACGATACATCGCAGTCTTCGCAGCGCTGCGCGGGCGAGCAGGCGCGCCGGCTGGCCAGAAACATCACCGACACCCATACCCAACGCAGCAGTTGGCAGCTTGCGCGGGGCGGCCATCAGCCTCGACATGTGGAAGGGAATGTTCCATGGAGAAGTCTCTGACTGGATCAATCCGCCAGCCGCGACCATGGCGTTGCAGTCGCTCAGGGCGCGCCTCAGGGTCAAGAACTGCAGCGGGCTGCGATGGTTGATCGTGGCTACACCGTGATTGCGGTTAGTAGCAGAAGGGTCAATGCTTATGGCTACGGTTTCGATGCCACGGGCTGAAAGGTCAGCAGCCAGCGACCGTAGAATCAGTTCGTCGCCAAGGTTGTCAGAGCCATACCAGCCAGCCACCGCAATTCGTAGTGTCATGGCAGTTTCGCCTGCGGCACATCGTTAAGCCTACGCTGCACATTTTCGGTTCTTAGCTCAGCACAAGGCCCGCCGGTTAGACCGGTTAGACCGGTTAGACTTGAGCTTTCCGCGGGGGTGTAGCTCAGCTGGCTAGAGCGCCTCGGTCGCATCGAGGAGGCCAGGGGTTCGAATCCCCTCACCTCCACCAAGCGGGCTCTTCGGATGCTTTAGTCGCCTTTAGGCGTCGTCGTCGAACTCTTCAGGCATGAGCACGAACTCTGGGTAGGTCTCAATGCCGAGTTCAGCGGTGTCTTGGCCGAGCCGCTCAGCATCAAGCCCAACACGCAAGCCGAAGATCACGTCTAGCAGCTTCCACACGAAGGCAGAAACCACAAAAACGAATCCACCGACGGCGAGCACGCCGATCAACTGGGTACCGAAGTCGGCTCCGCCTGCGATGCTTGCTGCCAGAGTGCCCCAGATGCCGCACACCAAGTGAGCGGGGATGGCACCCACCACGTCGTCAATCTTAAGCTTCTCAAGCCCTTTGATGGACAGAGTGCAGATCACTCCGCCGATGGCACCGATGATGATAGCCCACCAGTGCTCGGTGATGTATGGGGCTGCGGTTATGGACACCAGCCCGGCTAGAGCACCGTTGAGCCCTGCGAACAGGTCCATGCGCCCAATGATTGGGCGTGACACGGTCAAGGCGGCCACAACGCCAGCTGCGGCAGCCAGGTTGGTGTTGACCAAGATGTTGCTCATGGCAACAGCATCGGCAGCGCTGCCTAGAGCCAACTGCGAACCGCCGTTGAAGCCGAACCAGCCGAGCCACAGGATCAACACGCCCAAGGTCACCACCAGCACGTTCGATGGCGGGGTGGGCTTGACCGTCCCGTTCTTGCGATATTTGCCGAGGCGCGGCCCGATTATCAGCACGCCAGCGAGGGCGGCCCATCCGCCGGTGCTGTGAACGATGGTGGAGCCTGCGAAGTCCACGAAACCTTCTTGGTCGAGCCAGCCGCCTCCCCAGTACCAGGCACCAACGATTGGGTAGATAAAGCCGGTGAGGACCAAAGTGAACAAGAATAAGACCCACATCTTGACCCGCTCGGCGATAGCCCCCGAAACGATTGAGGCGGCAGTGGCCACGAAGACCATTTGGAAGAACCAGTCCGACATCACCGAGTAGCCGTTGCCGACCACGTCGCCTACATGACCAGATACGTCTTCTACCTGATCGGCTACGGCATCAAGCAGGGCTAGTTCAGCGCCAGAAGGCCCGTAGAGGAGTTCAAAAGAGCCAATAAAGTCGCCGACGTTGACGTACATCAGGTTGTAGCCGATGAAGTAGTAAGCCAAGCTGGCTATCGAGAAAATGCCGATGTTTTTGAGGCAGATCATCGAAGCGTTCTTGGTGCGCACCGCGCCCGACTCAAGCATCGTGAAGCCCGCGCACATCCACATCACCAGAGCACCCCAGATCAAGAAGGCCAAGGTGTTGAAGATGAACTGGGTCTCGTCGCTTACTCCTAGCGGCGTGTGCTCATCGGCAAATGCAGTTGCCGGAAGTGCCGTCAACAAGGCCACAGGCACCACTGCCAGCGCTGCTATGGCTAGCCCTCGTCTCGTGACGCGACGGTTTTTCAGTTTCATTGCTGCTGGTCTCCTCAACTTGTGGAACTGATCCGTTTGCAGATTAACGCTCAATCGCAGTTTCAGTATAGGCATAGACAGACATAGCTCTGTGGCGATTTGATGCAGCGGTTCAGTCGGTTTGGGCTGCCAAGGTCACCACGGTGTTGAGGAGAACGTCTGCACCTGCGATCAGATCCTCGGGGTCAGTGTGTTCAGCCGGGTTGTGGCTGATGCCTTTGACGCTGGGCACGAAGACCATCCCCGCAGGGCAGATACCGGCGAAGATCTGGGCATCATGACCAGCACCTGATGGCATTCGTCGCACCGACAAGCCCAGTGCAGAAGCTGTCGACTCAACCAACTCCACCACCCGAGGGTCAAACACCACAGGCTCGAAGCGGGCCACCCATTTAGTGTCGATTTCGACTCCTTCGGCTTGGGCCACACGATGAACTTCCAGCAACAGTTGGCGTTCCGCTGATTGCAGGTCGTTGTCGTCAGTGTTGCGCAGGTCAACCACCAACTGCGCTCTAGCGGCCACCACGTTTACCAGATCTGGATGAAGTCGCAGCGCCCCAACCGTGCCTACCTGTGTGCCGCCCATTTCTTTGGCGATGCGTCTCACGGCGGTTACCAACTCGGCTGCTGCTAAGCCTGCGTCGTGGCGCATACCCATTGGAGTGGTTCCCGCATGGTTGGACTGTCCGGTGATGTTGACCTCAGTCCAGGAGATGCCCTGCACGCCGGTGACCGCACCGATTTGCATTTCGTCACGCTCAAGCACAGGACCTTGTTCGATGTGAAGTTCAACAAAGGCATACGGCACCGGACCCGGGCAAGGCAGAGGGCCCCGATAGCCGATTCGGTCGAGTTCGTCACCAACGGAGAGCCCTTCGGAGTCGGTGGTGGACAGAGCTTCCTCAACGGTGAGGCCTCCTGCGTAGCAAAGGCTGCCCATCATGTCGGGAGGGAACCGCGAGCCTTCCTCGTTGGTGAAGAACCCTGCCGCCAACGGTCGCTGCAGTTCAATGCCCTGATCAATGACGGTTTCGATGACTTCCAAGGCGGCCAGCACGCCGAGGTTGCCGTCATATTTGCCGCCGGTAGCGACCGTGTCGATATGTGATCCCATCATTACCGGCGCGCCGTCAATGTGGGGCTGGCGAGCCACGACGTTGCCGACAGTGTCGACCCCAACTTCGAGTCCCAGATCGCGCATCCAAGTGACCACTAGGTCGCGGCCTGCCCTGTCAGCGTCGGTCAAAGCCAGTCGATTGTTGCCTCCTTTAGGGATCGGGCCGATCTCGGCGAGATCCCAGAGGCGCTGCATCAAGCGGTCGCCGTTGATGTGCAGGAGTTTTCTGCCTGTGTTTTGCCCAGCCATGGCAGATGATGCTAGCGTTTGAGATGCATCAGCGCAGAACGGTTTGAAAACAATTCATAGATGTATTAGAGTGATTTTATGAAAATTACATTACTCTCATTCCTAAGCGTGACATTTGTGACATTTGTGGTGTTCGTGGCGCTCGTGACGTTTATGTCGTCCAAACTTGAGGGCGCATTCAGCGTCCAGCAGTCCGCTTAGCAGACACGGTGACACCAAGAAGGAGGCGGCTTGATGTTGAGATGCAGCGACGCGGTTTGGCATCTAGCCGCAGTGAAGCTCAACGCCTGATAGACAGCGGCCTAGTAACCGTCTCTGGAGTGATCGCTTCCAAAGCTTCACGACTGGTTGATCCAGCCGAGCCGCTGTCGCTGCTGCAAGCGCCTCGTTACGTATCCCGTGGCGGTCACAAGCTCGAGGCTGCAATCGCCGGTTTCGGCATTTCTGTGGCTGGTAGCCGCTGCATTGATGCCGGTGCCTCAACTGGAGGATTCAGCGACTGCCTGCTGCAGCACGGTGCCGTTGAAGTGGTCGCAGTTGATGTGGGTCGTAACCAGCTCCATGAACATCTCTTGGCCGATCCTCGGGTCACGTCGCTGGAGCGATGCGACATTCGCGAAGTGACCCTAGATGTTGTCGGCGGCCCGGCAGAACTAGTAGTAGCTGATCTTTCGTTCATCTCGCTGCGCCTTGTGGCTGCGGCTCTTTGCCGGTTGGCGACCGCAGACGTTGTTGTTCTGGTGAAACCCCAGTTTGAGGCAGGCCGAGCCGAAGCTGACCGCGGCCGTGGCGTGATCCGCGACCCCCAGGTGTGGCAGCGAGTGCTGCAAGATGCGTGCTCGGTGCTCACTGCTGCTCGGGCAGCGATCATGGCGATTATGGTTTCGCCGCTCAAGGGTGCCGAAGGCAACGTTGAGTTTCTGCTGCACGCTGACGTGCGATCCAGCGCATCGGGTATGAGAGATTGCAGCACCGCTATAGACCGCGCTGTAGACCGCGCACAGGTAGTCTGACAGCAATGGCAGCCATCGGGCTGATCGTGCATCAGGGTCGGCCGGAGCCAGCCGCTGCGGCCCGTGAGCTTGCGGCGTGGCTAACCGGCAGCGGGCATCAGGTATGCACGCCCCAAGACCAACAGATCACGGCTTCGGGCTTGGGCACGCAAGTTTCTGGAGAGAGCTTCGCGGAAGGTCTTGATGTTGTAGTGACTCTCGGCGGAGACGGTTCGATCCTGCGAGCTGTTGAACTAATCGGTGATTCAGGAGTGCCGATTCTCGGTGTGAACTTTGGTCGCATGGGTTATCTCACCGAGGTGGCACCAGCTGATGTGCGAGCTGCTATTGATCGGGTGCTTTGCGGCGATTACTTGATTGATGAACGGATGCTGCTTGTTGTTGAGTTCTGGCGCTCTGCTAGCCCCGACGGCGTGGCGGGAGAGCCGCCGTTGAAGCACTTTGCGCTGAATGAGGCTCTGGTAGAGCGCCCGGCAGCGTCGTATGCGCTGCGTCTGGGGGTGTCGTTCAACGGCGAGAAGTTCACCAACTACGTGGTGGACGGTCTCATTGTTGCCACCCCGACTGGATCGACTGCATATTCCATGTCGGCGGGAGGTCCGGTGGTTGATCCTGCACATCACGCCCTGCTTGTGACACCGGTGTCGCCTCACATGCTCTTCAACCGCTCGCTGGTGTTGCCAACTGACACGACGCTGCAGCTAGAAGTGCTTTCGCACATGGGTGCCGTGCTGTCCGTGGACGGCCGGTGCCTTACTACGCTTGAGCAGCATGACGTGGTGACTTGTTCAGCGTCTGAGCATCGCGCCCGGCTGGTGACTTTCGGGTCTAAGCGTTTTCATCAGGTTCTCAAAACCAAGTTCGGCCTCAATGACCGGTGACTGTCAAAGCAGAACCGCAAACAGGCGCACAAGATGCTCGGGAGGGTCAGTTTGCTGACTGAACTAGCCGTGCGCAACCTCGGCGTGATCAACGAAATGTCGATCCTCTTTGATGCTGGAATGACTGTCGTCACCGGCGAGACCGGAGTCGGCAAGACCCTTGTCGTTGGTGCCATTGATCTTCTCATCGGGGGTCGAGCTGATGCTGCTTTAGTGCGCCCTGGTGCTACAGAGGCTGAGATTGAGGGCCGCTTCATCAACGGAGACACCGAAACCGTGCTGCGCCGTTTGATCCCGACTCACGGACGCTCACGGGCCTACATTGACGGGCATCTCGCCACTGTGGCGCGTCTCAGCGAGCTGGGGCGTTCGTTGCTTGACCTGCACGGTCAGCACGCTCATCAGTCGCTGCTGAGCGCAGCAGTGCAGCGTGGTGCCCTTGACCGCTTCGGTGCTATCGACACCTCAGAGCTGCAAAGCCTTACTGATGAACTGCGCTCTGTCGAGTCAGCCCTTGCGGAACTGGGCGGCGACGCTCGGGCGAGACTGCGCGAGATTGACTTGCTAGTCCATCAGATCTCTGAAATTGATGACGCGAACATTGCAGGCGGCGACGAGGACAAGCAACTCGACTCAGCGGAGTCGCTGCTAGCGGATGCAGCGGAGCATCAGCGAGCAGCCCGACAGGTGATAGGACTGCTCGGTGCCGACGGTGTGGTGGCTGACGGCGTGGGCCAAGCTCAAGCTGCGCTGGCGGATCGAGCACCGTTTAGCGATGTTGCTGAACGCCTTGACGCTGTTGCATCTGAGATCGCCGATCTCACTGCAGAGGCTCGCTCTATCGCTGAAGCAATCGAAGACAACCCGGCGGCTCTTGAGTCCCTGCGTGAGCGCAGACAACTGCTGGCGGGCTTACGCAGAAAGTATGGCACCACTCTCAGCGACGTGATCGAGTTCCGTAGCGAAGCCGCTGAGCGGCTGTCAGTGCTTGAAAGCTGCGAAGAGCGAGCCGCCGCCGCAGACAACCGCAAAGCCGAAATTGAGCAGCGTCTCTCAGCTGAGCGTCAGCGTGTATTGGCTGCGCGTGTTGCTGCAGCGCCTGAGTTGGCGGCTGCGGTTGAAATGCATCTGCGCGAACTGGCTATGGGCAAAGCTCGTCTGGCTGTGGCAGTTGAGGGTGAAGCAGGTGAGCAGGTGTCTTTGCGGCTGGCGGCCAATCCCGGGCATGAGCCGCTGCCGCTGCGCAGCGTCGCCAGCGGTGGCGAACTGGCTCGCACCATGCTGGCGTTGAGGCTGGTGCTCACATCAGGCCCGCCGACCTTGGTTTTCGATGAGGTGGATGCTGGCATCGGCGGAACCGCAGCCCAGGCCGTGGGACGCAGTCTTGCCCAGTTGACAGGCAGCCATCAGGTGATAGTGGTGACGCATCTCCCGCAGGTGGCAGCCCATGGTGATAATCACATAGTCGTGGAGAAGTCCCAGGCGAGCGGATCAACGATGGTAAAACTGCGAACGCTTCAAGGCGAAGATCGGCTAGTCGAACTGTCACGGATGCTGTCAGGGTCGCCACAGTCGTCATTGGCACGCCAGCACGCCAAGGAACTCCTCGGTGCTGCTGCAGCCAGCGCAGCAACAGCGTGACGAGCCGGACTGCTGCGTTTGTGAGACTCGATGCTGTGCGTCGGTTCGAGACGTTACGAGGTTAGGATGAGATCCCGATGACAAAGTATGTCTTCGTCACCGGTGGAGTGGTCAGCGGTCTCGGTAAAGGGCTGACCGGAGCGTCACTGGGTCGTTTGCTCAAGGCACGGGGCCTGCGTGTCACCATGCTCAAACTTGATCCTTACTTGAACGTTGATCCAGGCACCATGAACCCGTTTGAGCATGGCGAAGTGTTCGTCACCGACGACGGCGGTGAAACCGACCTTGACTTGGGTCACTATGAGCGTTTCATAGACGAGAGTCTCACCAGCGAATCCAATGGCACCACCGGCTCGATTTATTCGGCTGTGATAGCTGCTGAGCGGCGCGGCGATTACCTGGGTCGCACAGTGCAGGTGATCCCGCATGTGACCGACGAGATCAAACGTCGCATCGCTCGCTTGGCCGCTGACGACATTGATGTGGTGATTACCGAACTAGGAGGCACTGTCGGCGATATTGAGATATTGCCGTTCCTTGAGGCGGTTCGGCAGTTCCGCTTGGATGTGGGACGCGAAAATGTCTGCTTCGTTCACGTAACGCTGGTGCCGTTCATCGGACCCACCGGCGAGCAGAAAACCAAACCCACCCAGCATTCGGTCACCGAGCTGCGGTCTCGGGGTTTGCAGCCCGATGCCATTGTCTGTCGCTGTGAGGCACCTCTGGCCAAAGACCTTGAAGGTAAGATTTCTAACTTGTGCGACGTGTCGCCGCAAGCCGTCGTGACCTGCCCCGACGCAGCCAGCCTTTATGAGATTCCTCTGATTTTGTATGATCAAGGACTTGATGAAGTGATTTGTCATCAGCTCGGCTTAGATGCCACGTATGCAGATCTCACCGCTTGGAAAGCGCTAGTGAAGCGCATCCAGCAGGCATCCAAGCCCGTGAAGATCGGTCTGATCGGTAAGTATGTCAGCCTGCCTGATGCCTATTTGTCGGTGATCGAAGCGCTCAATCACGCCGCTATTCATCACAGTGCCGATGTCGAAATAGAGTGGATCCAAGCCGAAGACGTGGAAGGTCTGCTGGCAGCCGGACGGTTGAGCGGCCTTGACGGCATTGTCATCCCGGGAGGGTTCGGTGAGCGTGGTATCGAAGGCAAAATCGCCGCAGTTGGCTACGCCCGTGAGCATCACATCCCCTGCCTGGGGCTGTGTTTGGGAATGCAGGTGATGACAATCGAATACGCCCGCAACGTTTTGGGATTAGCCGATGCCAACTCCACTGAGTTCGATCCTCGTACCCCGCACCCTGTAATAGACCTGATGGACAGCCAGCGTGGCGTAACCGACTATGGGGGCACGATGCGCCTTGGTGCCTATGTGGCGCAGCTTCGGCCTGATTCGAAGGTCGCTAAGGCTTACGGCGAGGAGGTGGTGTCAGAACGACACCGCCATCGCTACGAGTTCAATCCCCGCTATCGGCACCGCTTCGAAGATTCCGACATTGTGCTCAGTGGAGAATCCCCTGACGGCAGGCTGATTGAGTTCATTGAGTTGAGTGGTCACACGTATTGGGTGGGTACTCAAGCTCATCCCGAGTTGAAGAGCCGCCCTGATCGGCCCGCTCCGCTTTTTGATGGGCTGGTCGCGGCTGCGCTGGTGCGGGCCTCAGGACGCAATCCGCAACTGCCACAGATCAGTGATTCACTCGCTGAGCGGGTCGGCGGCGACAGGTGAAGCTGAGCTGTGAGTCTCGACAGTCGAGCCGAAGAGTTTCTGGCTTGGCTAGGTGTGGAGCGAGGTAGATCACCACGCACGCTTGAGGCCTACCGACGTGATCTGTTGCGCTATCAGCAGCATCTCAATGAATGCAGTCTCAGTCTTGATGACGTAGCCGAAAGCGATGTGATCGCTTTTGTGAAACACCTTAGCGATGAAGGTCTAGCTGTCTCGTCGGTGGCTAGGACACTGGCGTCGCTGCGAGGTTTGCATCGCTTCATGGTGACAGAGGGTCTGCGTGAGGATGACCCTTGCGCGGATGTGGAGATGCCGGGTCTGCCGCGGGGCATTCCCAAGGCCTTGTCGGTACAGCAGGTGACATCGTTGATGGATGCTGTGGTCGGCGATGATCCGCCAGCTCGCCGTGATCGGGCGGTGCTGGAGTTGCTCTACGGTGCTGGCTGTCGCATCTCTGAGGCAGGTTCTTTGGCGCTTGCTGACGTTGACCTTCACGACGGTCTAGTGCGCCTAGTCGGCAAAGGGGCTAAAGAGCGGATAGTGCCTTTGGGGCGATGTGCAGCCGAAGCGCTGCAGCGCTGGCTAGAGCCCGCGGGTCGTGGCTGCTTAGCTCCAGAGCGCTGGGCTCGTCGAGGTGACGCAGAAGCCGTGTTTTTGAATCAACGCGGCGGGCGTTTGAGCCGACAGGGTTTGTGGCTGATTGTGCGTCGCTACGGCGACGAGGTCGGGCTCAGTTCGCTCCTTACTCCTCATGTGCTGCGGCACTCGTGCGCAACTCACATGCTTGATGGCGGTGCCGACATTCGCATAGTGCAAGAGATTCTCGGTCACGCGTCAGTTTCGACCACGCAGATTTACACACGAGTGTCGACTGAGCGGCTTCGTGCCGTTTACCGCGCTGCTCACCCGCGCGCTGTTGCTTGAAGAGGTTCAGCCCTGCAGCAGACCGAGGTTGGTGCGAGCACGTTGCAGGGTGGCCGAAGCGACTGTCTGAGCTTTGGTCGCCCCGACCGCTAGCAGCCGTGACGTTTCGGCAGGGTCAGCTTCGAGTTCACGGAAGCGAGCCTGTATAGGTCGCAGCAATTCGACGACAGCTTCTGCAGTGTCGGCTTTAAGAGGCCCATACATCGAATAGTCCTCGGCTACTTGCTCAGGTGCCCTGTCGCTTGCCGCCCCCAGAATCGACAGCAGATTCGACACACCAGGCTTAGCGGCGATGTCGTAGCGGACCTCGCCGTCGCTGTCGGTGACCGCAGATTTGATCTTGCGTGTCACATCAGCGGGATCATCAAGCAGGTCGATAGTGCCGCGTGGTGAGTCCAGCGACTTCGACATCTTGTTGGTTGGATGCTGCAAGTCCATAACCCGAGCCCCGGCTGCGGGCACCACAGCCTTAGGAAGCTTGAAAGTCGGTACGTAACGCGAGTTGAAGCGCTCAGCAATGTCACGGGTGAGTTCTATGTGTTGGCGCTGGTCGTCTCCGACCGGCACCTCATCGGCGTCGTAAAGCAGAATGTCGGCAGCCTGCAACGCTGGGTAAGTGAACAAGCCAGCCGATATGAACTCTTGTCGATCCGACTTGTCCTTGAACTGCGTCATCCTGCTCAGTTCGCCAAACGACACGGTGCATTCCAGCAGCCAGGCGCATTCGCTGTGTTGATGAACATGACTTTGCACAAAGATGGTGCATGCATCTGGATCCAGCCCCGCCGCCATGAGCATCTGTGACATCCGCAGTGTCGCAGTGCCGATCGCTCCTGGTTTCTGTGGCACGGTCACGGCATGAAGATCCACCACCGGGTAGAAGGCGTCGGTGGTGTGCTGAAGCTGCGCCCAGACGCGGATCGCTCCAAGATAATTGCCTAGGTGCAAATCACCGCTTGGCTGAATGCCCGAAAGTACCCTGGTCATAGGTTGACATCGTAGAGAGTAATCTCAGCCCCAATGGTTGCATCAACAACTGCCCCGACAGCTGCGTCAATAGCTGGATCAACAGTTGCATCACCGCTTGCGCCAACGGCTGCATCGACAGTTGCATCAACGGTTACGTCAACAGTTGCGTCAACGGGCACAGAGGTGGCTGGCCCGATGGTTGCTGAGGCTGGCGGATGTCTGGTTTCAACCCCCGCCTACGACGGTCCTTTCGAGGTGCTGCTGCAGCTGATACTGCGCCAAAAGATAGACATATATGACATCTCTGTTGCCGATATCACCTGCGCCTTCCTTGCCGAGATTGAGCATCTGCCAGAGTGTGATCTAGAACTAACCACCGAGTTCTTGTTGATCGCAGCAACCTTGCTGGAAATGAAAGCCAAGCGTCTGCTGCCCAGCGACGACACCGTGGAGCTTGACGAAGAACTCGAAGCAGTATCTGAGCGCGATTTGTTGTTGATGCGCCTGTTGGAATGCAGCACTTTCCGTGACGCTTCACGCACATTACAACGGCTCTTCGGCGAAGCAACTCGCAGTCGGCCGCGCACTGCGGGCATCTGCGAGGAGCGCTGGCTGATGCTGGCACCGAATGCCTTGGCCAGAGTCTCGCCCACTGCTTTTCGTAACGCCTATTTGCGGGCTTGCGCGCCTCGTTTGGAGCCGCAGGTGGACATTGCCCATATCACCCCGATCTCGTTGACTGTGGGAGATGCAGTGGCTGAACTGATTGAAGAGTTGTCCAGGCAGCGGCGCGCCACTTTCAGGCATCTCACCGACGGCATCGAAGATCGTGTGGAACTAGTGGTGCGTTTCTTGGCGGTGTTGGAACTGTTCAAGCAGGGTCTCGCAGATGTGGAGCAGGCGGTTACCTTCGGTGAGATTGTCATATCTTGGACTGGCGGCGACGAAACCGAGGTTCGTGAAGCCGCTGTTGCTGGTGTTGATGTCTATGAAGGCTGAGAAGATCACAGGATCAGCCCCCGAGATTGCGATTACAGCAGCTCTAGAGGCAGTGATGCTGCTGGCTGATGAGCCCGTAACCCCGCAAGTGCTGGCCACAGTCGTGGGCGTGCCTGCTGAGCAGGTGGAGCAGATCTGTACTGCGCTAGCAACCGAATATGAGTCACAGGGCCGGGGTTTTGTCCTGGCACGGGTAGCGGGGGGTTACCGCTACCAGACAGCCCCCAGTGCTGATGTCTACGTAGAGCGGTTCGTGCGCGATGGGCACAGCGGCCGCCTGTCTGCTGCGGCGCTGGAAACCCTTGCCGTGGTGGCTTACAAGCAACCGATATCGCGCCAGCAGGTAGCGGAGATTCGCGGCGTCAACGTTGATGGCGTGCTGCGCACCTTGCAGCGCCGAGGCTACGTGGACGAGGTGGCGCGCCTTGATGGTCCCGGTCAGGCAGTTCTTTACGGCACGACCGCACAGTTTTTGGAGCATCTCGGCTTGGACAGCCTTGACGAACTTCCTGCTTTGGGAGAGTTCGTTCCCGACTCAGACATGGTCGAAGCTTTGGAGCGCCGTTTGCGTTTGATACCCAGCGACAGCTCATCTGAAATCAGCCAATCCAGTGCCGAGCGACAAGACCAAGCAGATCTAGGCGAAGCAGTTGCCGACTGAGCGAGCGCAGTATGCACAATGTCAGCCTGAGCGACTTCAGAAAGTGTTGGCCCGTCAAGGCATCGGCAGCCGCAGAGCTTGCGAAGAGTTAATCGCCGAAGGCCGGGTGCTAGTTGACGGCGCGGTCGCCGAGTTGGGTTGCCGCATTGATGTCTCACAGGCTCGAGTGCAAGTGGACGGAACCTTGGTCGGGGTTCGTCCTGACCTAGTCCACTACCTGCTGAACAAGCCTGATGGCGTGGTTACTACAGTAAATGACCCGCAAGGTCGTCTGACTGTTGTTGAACTTGTCGCCGTAGAGCAGCGTGTTTTCCCTGTTGGGCGACTTGATGCCAACAGTGAGGGCTTGCTGTTGCTCACCAACGACGGTGACCTCACTCACCGTTTGACGCATCCTTCTTTTGGGGTTGACAAGGAGTATCTGGTGCAGGTGTCGGGGTCGCCGAAACCGGCTGCTGTGCGCGCTTTGCGTGAAGGAGTCGAAATCGGCGACGGTCTCAGCGCCCCAGCGAGAGTTGCTTTAGTGTCGCCGTCGCTTCTGCGCATCACCGTAAAGGAGGGCCGCAACCGCTTGGTGCGTCGAATGTGTCAGGCGGTGGGCCATCCCGTGCTGCGTTTGGTGCGAACCAGGATCGGTCCGTTGTCGGATCATCGTCTGGCACCCGGCGATTGGCGGCCTCTGACCACTGCTGAGATTCGAAATCTCGAAAAAGCCTGCTACTCGCAGCGCTAGCATCGCCGCTGATGACTCAGAGTCGCAGTGCCATAATTGCAGGCACTGGTCTGATTGGCGGTTCGGTGGGGATGGCGCTGCGACGCCAAGGCTGGCGAGTCGCCGGGGTTGAGCCAGATCCTCAGCGCGCCAGCGCCGCAGTTGCTTGCGGTGCCGTGGATCGCATCGTTGAGCCTGAACCGTGTGATCTTGCTGTGGTGGCGACACCCCCGGCGCATCTGGTGAGCGTTACACAGAGCCTGCTTGACGCCGGGGCGGCTGTGGTCACCGATGTTGGCAGTGTCAAAGCGCCAGTATGCGCCGCAGTGGATGACCCTCGTTTTGTGGGCGGCCATCCGATGGCGGGCAGCGAGCAGGACGGCCTCGAAGGTGCCGTGGCGGATTTGTTCCGTGATGCTGTCTGGGTTTTGACTCCCACTGGAGCCACCGACGATGCTGCGTTGGCGCAAGTGCGAGAAATGGCAGTGCAGCTCGGTGCTCTGCCGATAGCGCTTACACCCGAGCGTCACGACACTCTGGTGGCTGTGGTGTCGCATGTGCCTCATCTCACCGCAGCGGTGCTGATGCGCATCGCCGAAGGTCGCTCTAGCGAGCATCGTGCGCTGATGCGTATGGCTGCTGGCGGTTTTCGTGACATGACTCGGGTGGCGGCGGGTCATCCCGCCATCTGGCCAGACATTTGCGTCGAGAACCGTGCCGCCATCACTGAAGTGCTGGATCAGTTGCTAGCTGAACTCGAAGAAATGCGTGTGATCGTCTCAGAACAGGACCGCGTTGAACTGTTTTCCCGGCTCGAAGCTGCTCGCACGAGTAGACGGAGCCTGTCGACCGGGGCACCCGAGCCGTCGCGCCTCACCGAAGTGAGAATCGCCATCAGTGACCGCAAAGGCGAACTGGCTCGGATCACCACCTTGGCGGCTGATCTTGATGTCAACATCTACGATCTTGAGATAGCACACTCCACCGAAGGTGCCGAAGGTGTGGTGCTGGCTCTCGTGGACAGCGATGCCGCAGATCACTTCGCTCGAAGTTTGGCCGATTTCGGATATCGGCCGTCGCTGAATCCGCTGCGATGACTGCTCGGGGCCTCACGGCGCGCAGCATCAAGCCTCTTGCAATGCCGCCAGCAGCGACACTGAGATTGCCGGGCTCAAAGAGCATCACCAACCGGGCGCTGGTGTGTGCGGCCATGGCATCGGGTGAGACCAGGCTGCAGAACGCCCTTTTTGCTGACGACACTGAAGCCATGGTTAAGGCGCTGCAGCAGTTGGGTGCCAAGATTCGCTGCCTGCCCGAGCAGTCAGTCATGGAGGTTGCAGGCACAGCAGGCCGAGTGAACTTCGTCCCAAACGCAGTTATTGACGCACGCATGTCGGGAACCACCGGCCGGTTTCTGGCACCGCTTCTGGCTTTGGGGGCTGATCTGGTGACCCTAGACGGCCATCCGCAGCTTAGGGCTCGGCCGTTTGGTGATCTGGCTGAAGCGTTGCGGAGTCTCGCGGTCAGCGTCGAGTTTGATCCGAGCAGTGACGGCGATGGTCTGCCAATGCGGATTCAAGGACCGATCTCATCAGGTTCCGCCAAAGTGCAAATCAGCCGCTCCAGTCAGTTCCTTTCTGGGCTCATGCTGGCCGCAGCGCTGGTACCCGGCGGGTTGAGGCTGTTTACCGCGGGGGCCTCCGTGAGCCGTTCCTATGTGGAGATGACCGCCAACGTGATGCGATCTTTCGGTGCACAGGTTGAAGTGGGCACCGATTCGGTTTACGTCGCTGGAGGGGGCTACTCGTCGCTTGATTGCTATGCAGTTGAGCCTGATGCTTCCGCAGCTTCATACTTTTGGGCTGCTGCCGCAATCACTTCAGGCAATGTGGCAGTGGAAGGCCTCGGCTCCGACTCGATCCAGGGAGACACCGGTTTCGTGTCGTTGCTGCAGCAGATGGGGGCATCGACTGAGCAGACCGCAGACTCAATTGCTGTGACGGGAGCGTCGCTGTCGGGTATTGACGTGACTCTTAGCGACATGTCTGACACTGCTCCCACCCTGGCTGTGGTGGCGTCTCAGGCAGCGACCCCGACGCGGGTGCGTGGTATCGGGTTCGTGCGAGGCAAAGAAAGCGACCGAATCGCCGCAGTAGTCAAAGAACTGCGCCGGTGTGGAGTTGTGGCCCATGAGCATGATGACGGGTTCACCGTTGACGGAAAGTCTGCAGCCAGCGGTGCGCGGATTCGCACATACGATGATCATCGCATCGCCATGGCGTTCGCTGTTTTGGGTTTGGTGGTGCCCGGTATCGAGATTGAAGACCCTGATTGCGTGGCGAAGACCTTTCCAGGTTTCTTTGACACGTTGGATTCTCTGCACAGATCAAACTGAGGTTGGCTGATTGCGCCGAATCCGAACAGGTTTGTGTCAAGTCCCGCAGTCAGATGAGACAGTTAGGAAGGTCTAAAGGATGCGGTTGATAGCTATCGACGGTCAAGCAGGATCGGGTAAGTCAAGCCTCGCTCGGGCTCTGGCTGAACGGTTGGGTCTGGACTACCTAGACACTGGTGCCATGTATCGGGCCGTGACTTTTGCGGTGCTTCGAGCTGGCGGTGACCCTGCCGACGATGAGTTCACCACCAATGTGGCGCGGACCATTGATCTGCGCGTTAGTGCCAATCGAGTGCTAGTAGATGGTGTAGATGCCACAGTAGAGATCCGAGGATCCTCAGTGGATCGCGCTGTCAGCTTGGTGGCATCTAACGCAGCAGTGCGTGGCGAGCTGGTCGCTCGTCAGCGAGACTGGGCACGACAGCGTAACGGAGGTGTAGTAGAGGGGCGAGACATCGGCACCGTGGTGTTCCCCGACGCTGATTTGAAGCTTTATCTCAGAGCCGATCCGCAGACCCGGGCGCTGCGTCGTGCTCGCCAGATGGCTCAGGCCCAATGCGACACTGAAACCGCAGCCGTTGAGTTGGTGGCTGCGGATCTGGCACGACGTGACACCACTGACTCCACCCGGCAAGCTGATCCGCTTATTCAAGCTGAGGATGCTGTAGTTGTTGATACCACAGCACAGACATTGAACGAAACCGTCGACCAAATATTGAGCCTGTTGTGATCTCTCAATGTCGGCAAAGTCCGAGCCTGTTGTGAGCCGCAGCGTCTACGGACAACGCAGCGATGCCGAGGATCGTGGCGACAATGGTGCCTACCATCGCAGCCACCATCGATTTTGGGGACGTGTTCTATATCGGTTAGCTAGGACACTGATCTTAGGACTGTGCAAAATGTTGTTCCGACTGCGTGTGGAAGGCAGAGAGAATTTTCCGTCGGGAGCTTTCATCCTTGCACCGGTCCATCGCTCGTTCATCGACACGCCGATAGCCGCCATGGCCACCAGCAGGCGGTTGCGGTTCATGGGTAAGGAGAGTCTTTGGGAGTCACGACCTTTGGGAGCGTTCCTCTCAATGGTTGGAGCTTTCCCGGTGGAGCGTGGCACCGCTGACCGCACCGCGTTACGGGCAGCAACCGACGTGCTGGCTTTGGGTGAGCCACTGGTGATGTTCCCTGAAGGGACACGCCGTAGCGGCGATCGCATTAATCGTGAAGACATGCTTGATGGTCCGGCGTTTGTGGCCGCCCGGGCTGGGGTGCCGATCGTTCCGATTGGTCTCGGTGGCACGGTTCGGGCATTGCCTGTGGGCTCAGTTATGCCACGGCCTCATCGGGTGGTGATAGTGGTGGGCAATCCGATACCGCCACCTGAAGCGCCTAGCGGACGACTGTCTCGTCGAGCGGTGAGTGAGCACACAGACCGCTTGTATAGCGAGTTGAGTGATCTCTACCTAGAGGCGCGTGTGTTGGCTGGCCAACAGTCGGCACCCGCCTAGTTGAGGGAAAGCTCTGATTGAGGGGTTAGCTGATCCAGCAGGTCACTGGCACTGATTGAGCGGTCGTTGAGCGGTTCACGCTCAGCGATCTCTGAACCCAGAGCTACCAAAGCAGCTGTCTCTACCGCCGCAAGCAGGTCGCGAAGATTGCGAGGAGGCGGAAAGTATTCGTCTTCGTCCATGGCGGTCACTTCTTCGACTCCGTGCTCTGGTGCTAGCCGTTTGATTACCCGGCGCACAACATCTTCGGGTCCTGAAGCGCCTGCGGTCACGCCGATCGTGCCTGAAAGGTCATCGGGAATGCTGTCGGCGTCGTCAATCCGTAGCACCCGACGACAGCCCGCTTCGGCGGCCAGATGCACCAGAGACTGAGTGTTGGAAGAGTTGGATGAGCCGATCACAAGCACTGCGTCGCAGCGTGGGGCAATCTCCAGCAATGCGGTTTGACGGTTGGTGGTGGCGAAGCAAAGGTCGCTCTTGCCGGGCTGCCACAAATCAGGGAAGCGGCGGCGAGCGTGATCCAGTACGCCCTGCCAATCGCGGTGCGAGAGAGTGGTTTGTGCCAGCACTGCCACCGGTTCGGTGAACTCAGGAAGAGCGGCAACTCCTCTGGCGTTGTCAACGCGATGTATTGATTCGGGGGCGACGGCTATTGTGCCCACCGCCTCCTGGTGGTCTTCGTGACCGATGTAGACGATCTTGTAACCCTTAGCGGATCTGGTCTTGACTTCGTGATGGACTTTTGTGACTAGCGGACAAACAGCATCCACTAGATAGCCGCCGTTGTCGCGCGCTGCCTGCACTACCTCAGGTGCAGAGCCGTGGGCTGAGAGCATTACCGGCGCACCGGCAGGAACTTCGGCGATGTCATCCACGAAGACCACGCCAGCTTCCTTGAAGCGCTTCACCACTCTCTGGTTGTGGATGATCTCGTGGTAGCAATAAACTGGAGGGCCGAAAGCTTGGATCGTCCAAGTGAGCGCCTTGATGGCCATGTCAACACCGGCGCAGAAACCCCGAGGAGAAGCAAGGAGCACTCGATCAATCACAGATGCCATTCTAGCCGTGGGCGTATCTCGTCAGACAGGCATTGGGTCAAAGTTGCTGGAACGGCTTGCCCGTAGCGTGCGGCGTGCTCTACAGCTTTGCTTTCGGTAATCAGCACTGGGGCTCCAGATGCGAGCGCAACACTTCCCGTCAACTGTCGCATACTCGCTGCAACAGCCGCTAGGCGCTGCCTTGAACTGCGGGGTAGGCGGTTGATGACGGTTATCAATCGCTCAACACCCAGCAGAGAGGTTAGAGCCTCACCGGTCCTAGCCAGCCAGCGAAGGCTCTCAGTATCGGGGGTGGCAACCAAGGCGATCAGGTCGCAGCGACTTAGCGTTGCCGCTATTTCTGCTAATGCTGAAGTGCTTGATGTGCTTGATGTGCCTGGGGTGCCTGGGGTGCCTGGAGTGCTGAAGGCTCTTGGAGTGCCTGGAGTGCCTAGAGTGCTGAAGGCTGAGGCTGTCATGGCTGTAGACGCAGCAGAAGCAGCAGAGATCGCTGCGCTGGTGGTGGCGCTGCCTATATCGGCCACCACAAAGCGATGGCTGGCTTTCAGGCGGTCAAGGCTCGTAGCGTCGGCAGTTGCACAGTAGGTAACCAGTCCATGGTTGGAGGCGTCACTGCCTAGGTCTTCAGTCAGACATCCAGCCAGTAAAGTGCAGCCGACACCTCGGGCACCGACCACGCCGATCATGTTGCCTCGCCAAGGTTTCGGTGGGTATCCATGTTCTTCAGCGTTCATTGTCGTATACTCTCGTTAGTCTCTTCGTATGAAGTTCAGTTCACGCGACGAGCTTCAAAATATACTTGAAAATAACCGTCAAAAGCCAAGAAGGCACCGAAAGGCACTATAGCCATGATTGATGCAGACCAAATTCAAGCAAGCGACCAGTGGCTGGGCACAACCGCCGCCGCCAAGCGCCTCGGAATCACCACACGTACCCTCTATCGCTTCATTGATGAGGGCTACATCGCGGCCTACCGGATGGGTAGAGTGATTCGTGTCCTCAGGTCCGATGTTGACGCTTACATTGAAGCGTGTCGGATTGAGCCAGGCACCATCTCACATCTTTACCCCGATGTGAATCCCAAGAATCCCAGTAGCACCCCCGCAGGTGCATCTAACTGAGCGAAGGCCGAACGCCTAGGCGAGCTAGCCCCGAGTCAGAGCCCCTGAGTTACAGACCCTGAGCCAGCTCCAGATTGTGTAGAACCAGTCTTAGAACCAGTTGTGCAGTGTGTCATGGGAGACCCATAAACCTCTGCCATGACACACCAGTGGCTGCCGTCAGCTAGAGCGACTCGCGCTTCGGCTGAGAGCGCGTATCAAAGACGCATGACAACGGGTTTGAGCGGGCGACCGGAATCGAACCGGCATTATCAGCTTGGAAGGCTGAGGTTCTAGCCGTTGAACTACGCCCGCAGACACTCAACGGTATCGGCATCAATGACGGTGACGATGACGCTGACGATATTTGGCTTGTCTTGCCTTGCGATTGCAACGGATTAGTACGGTGTTGATAGCAACACGACGTGCGGTCGCGTAGTGCGTCGAAACGGTACCGGTAAACTCGCCGCTGTGCGCAGCAGCGTCGAAACGCTCGCCGATAACCGGGTCAAGCTGACCGTGGAGTTGGATGAGGCGGAGTTCGAGACAGAAGTTGAAGCCGCTTTTAAGCGCATTGCCCGTCAGGTGCGGATCCCTGGATTTCGTCCTGGACGTGCCCCTCGCCGCTTGCTTGAGGCTCAGCTAGGGCCACAAGCTGGCCGTGTGGAGGCTCTGCGGGCATCGCTTCCCGGCTACTACTCGCGTGCTGTTGTGGAGCACGAGGTTGATGTTATTGACACTCCCGAGATTGAAGTCACCCAGGGCGAAGAATCAGGACCTGTCAGCTTCGACGCTGTAGTTGACGTGCGCCCAGCCATCGAAGTAGCCGGTTATGACGCGTTGAGAGTCGAGGTCCCCAATCCTGAGGTTGACGAGTCGGAAATCCAAACAGAGATTGACCGTTTCAGGCAGCAGTTCGCCGAATTGTCTGCTGTGAAGCGTGCCGCAGTTGACGGTGATCATCTCACTATTGACATCTCTGCCACTCATGAAGGCGAGACGCTTGACGGTCTCACCACCTCCGACTATGACTACCTGCTCGGCACCGGTGCGGTTGTGCCTGAGATTGATGAGAACCTCCGTGGTTCTTCAGCGGGCGACATATTGGAGTTCGTCGCCAAACACCCAGATCCCGACATTGACGGTGTGATCCGCTTCCGAGTGCTAGTCAAGGAAGTGCAGCAGAGCGTCTTGCCGGAACTAGATGACGAGTTCGTAAACACCAACACCGAATTCGAGACTGCGGAAGAGTTCGTAGCTGCGATACGCACAGCTCAACAGCGCACTCGGGCTGTCTACGTAGAGTCGCTGCGCCGCGAAGGTGTCGCCGACGCGATCGCCGCTTTGGTCATCGACGATGTTCCCGAGGTGATGGTGAACTCAGAGGTGGAGTCCCGTGTTGAGAATCTCGTGGCTGAACTGTCGCAGCGCGGCCATGAACTAGACGACTACCTGAACAGCATCGGCCAGTCACGCGAAGACTTTGAAGGCAGTTTGCGTAGCGGTGCTGGACGCGACATCAAAGTTGACTTAGCGCTGCGTGCTGTGGCCGAGGCAGAGGGACTAACAGCAGACTCCGACGCAGTGCAGGCCGAACTGCTAAACGTGGTGCAAGCCATGGCGAACGGTGGCGTTGCAGCCGATGCTGCCGCCTCAGAGTCCAGACAAGACGTGTTTGAAGAGTCAGCAGAGTCTGAAGAGGCAGCAGAGGCAGAGGAGGCAGAAGGACAAGGCTCAGAGGACGAGTCGAAGTTCGCCGAGCAGGCTGAGCGTCTGCATGAGGCGTTAGCATCGTCAGGACGGCTTGCAGAGATGCGCTCGCAGATATCCAAGCGTGCGGCGTTGGAGTGGATCACCGAGCGTGTGGAACTAGTTGACCCTGACGGCAAAGTCATTGACTCAGATAGCTTGCGCGCAGCTGTGGAAGTTGATCAGCGCACCGATACAGAATCAGACCAAAAACCCGCCAACCACACAGACGATCTACCGCTGCAAGACCCGCAACAAGACAACCCGATACAGAACGATCCAGAACAGGACGACTCATGAGCATGATCAACCCTCGCAACTATCTAGTGCCTACCGTAGTGGAGCAAACCAACCGCGGCGAGCGAGCCTTCGACCTTTACAGCCGACTCCTCAAAGAGAACATCATTTTCTTGGGCACACCCATTGACGATGTGGTGGCCAACCTGGTCTGCGCGCAGCTGCTTCACCTTGAGTCCGAGGATCCTGACAAAGACATCAACCTCTACATCAACAGCCCCGGCGGCGACATCAATGCACTTTTTGCTATCTACGACACGATTCAGTACATCCGCCCCGACATAACCACGATCTGCTTTGGTCAAGCAGCATCAGCGGCGGCGGTGCTGCTGGCGGCCGGGTCGAAAGGCAAACGCTTGGCGTTGCCGCACGCCAAGATCTTGTTGCATCAGCCCTATGCAGGGGCGCATGGTGATGCAAGCGACATCGAGAGAATTGCTTCAGAGGTGGCCCGACTCAAGAAGTCCTTGGAGGATGTGCTTTCTGAGCACACCGGTCAGCCCATTGAGCGGATCGCCGCCGACACCGACCGTGACTTTGTGATGACTGCTGAACAGGCTTGCGAGTATGGAATTATCGATGAGGTAATCCAAGCTCGCAACGTGGCCGATAACAGCGGTGCCATCAGGGCGATCAGCTAACCAGCCGAGTGCTGCAAACTTGGTAAGGGCTGAGAGTTGATCAGGACTAGAGGGTGATCCGAGATGGCCAAGCTTGGTGAAGGAGGCGAGCTTCTCAAGTGCTCGTTCTGTGGCAAGTCGCAGAAGCAGGTCAAGAAACTCATTGCCGGTCCTGGTGTCTACATCTGTGATGAATGCATTGACCTGTGCAACGAGATCATTGACGAAGAACTGGCCGAATCATCCGAAGACTTAATCGGTGAACTCCCACCACCTCGCGAGATCTACACCTTCTTAGACGACTACATAGTCGGTCAGGACAGCGCCAAGCGCATCTTGTCGGTTGCGGTCTACAACCATTACAAGCGTGTGCAGCTCGGCGAGAGTCAAGACCCTGAAGTCGAACTGCAGAAGTCGAACATCTTGCTGATAGGCCCCACAGGCTGTGGCAAGACTCTAATGGCGCAGACCCTTGCCCGGATGCTCAACGTGCCTTTCGCGATAGCTGACGCCACCGCTCTCACCGAGGCGGGATATGTGGGAGAAGATGTCGAAAACATCCTGCTGAAGCTGATCCAAGCCGCCGACTACGACATCAAAAAAGCTGAGAAGGGCATCATCTACATAGACGAGATCGACAAGATCGCCCGCAAGAGCGAGAACCCGTCGATCACCCGGGACGTTTCTGGTGAAGGCGTTCAGCAGGCTTTGCTCAAAATCTTGGAAGGTACGTCTGCCTCGGTGCCTCCCCAAGGCGGTCGCAAACATCCGCATCAGGAGTTCATCCAGATCGATACCACAAACGTGCTATTCATCTGCGGTGGAGCGTTCGCTGGCATTGAGCAGATCGTGGAGCGTCGTATCGGCCATAGCGGGGTTGGATTCGGTGCCGATATACGCAGGCCTCAAGACAAGGACCTGGGTGCCATATTTTCAGAGGTGCTTCCTGAGGATCTCACCAGATACGGGTTGATCCCAGAGTTCATTGGCCGTTTGCCGGTGATGGGCTCAGTTGGCGGTCTAGAGCGTGAGGCTTTGGTACAGATCTTGGTGGAGCCCCGCAATGCGCTAGTGAAGCAATATCAGAAGATGTTCCGGTTTGAGAATGTTGAACTGGATTTCACCGAGGACGCGCTTGAGGCGATAGCCGACGAGGCCGTCAAGCGTGCTTCAGGTGCCCGCGGGTTGCGAGCAGTGCTTGAAGAAGTGCTTCTTGACATCATGTACGACCTGCCCGGGCAAACTGCTGCTGCTGATGTAGTGATCGACTGTGAAATGGTGCGCCGTAATGTCAACCCCACGTTGGTGCCGCGCATCGAATCCGAGGACACCCGCTCAAGGCGAGCCAGTTGATTGGCGCAACTCAACAGTCACCGCCGCTGATTGTTGAGTTGCTTTCGCCAGCCCGGCTCAACTCATTGACCGAACAAGATCTCAGGGGCTTTGTTGGACTATCACGCCGCTCTTGAACATCTTGACACACTCATCAATCATGAGGCACGGCCCCGCGCTGGCAGAGTCTCTGGCTTGAGCCTCGAATTGATGCAGCGCCTGACCTCAGCGATGGGTGATCCGCAGCGCTGCTACCGCGTGATTCACGTCACTGGAACCAACGGCAAAGGTTCCACGGTGCGAGTAACGGCTCGACTGTTGCAAGAAATGGGGCTGCGGGTCGGCGCTTACACCAGCCCTCATCTGATGGCACCGAACGAACGCATCAGCGTTGATTCTGAACCCATTGACGACGAAACCTTCGGAGCAGCGATAGGCGATGTGGCCCGTTTCGTTGAGCATCTGCAGATGCGTGCCACCTGGTTTGAGACGGTGACCGCAGCCGCTTTGCAGCATTTTGCTGATGTGGCTGTCGATGTGGCGGTGGTCGAGGTGGGGATGCTGGGCCGCTTCGACGCCACTAATGTCGTGGAAGCTGAAGTTGTCACGATCACCAACGTGGCAAGAGACCACACCGACGGTGTCGGCGACTGGAGAGGTGCTATTGCTCGCGAGAAGGCTGGGATCATCAAAGCTGGCTCCACGGTGGTGTGTGGCGAGACCGACCCCAGAATGTGCGAGATCTTTAGGGCTGAGCCACATGCGGCGATGTTCGAGCGGGGTCGTGATTTTGCGGCTGAGCGCCAGCACCTAGCTTCGCATCACTGGCGGGCTGATCTGCGCACTCCCTACGGCTGCCACACAGATGTGCTGGTGTCTCTGCACGGCCAGCACCAACTTGACAACGTGTCGTTGGCGGTTGCTGCAACGGAAGCTTTCTTCGGCGCTGCTTTGCCCGATGATGTGGTGGATGCTGCACTCACCGAGGTGCGAGTGCCGGGCCGTTTCGAAATTGTTGGCGAGATATCAGGAGTCGAACCTCTAGTGGTGCTTGACGGTGCGCACAACCCCGCCGGGGCACGCGCTGCTGCAACCACACTCAACAAAGATTTTGGCTCTGTCGGTCCAAAGTTTCTAGTGGTGGGTATGCAGTCGGGGCGTGATGCTGCTGGTTTGCTTGAAGGCCTTGAAGCGGCTCAAGCCGACCGTGTGCTGTGCTGCACCGCACCCACCGCCAGAGGCGTTCCGGCATCAGATCTGGCCGCCGCCGCAGAGTTGATCGGCGCGTCTGCAGAAGCGATCGACGATGTAGGGGCGGCGCTGGCTCGAGCCCTTTATTTGGCTGAGGTTGCTGCCGCAACTTCCGAGAGCACTTCCAGCAAACGCCCGGCAGTGATCGTCGCTGGGTCTTTCACGGTGATCGGCGCAGCCAAAGCGATTCTTGAATGATTGCCCAAGAGTTGAATCTGTTGGTGACGCAGGCCGGTAGCATCGCGGCCCGTGAATCGCACTCTGATCATATGCAAACCTGATGCCGTAGAACGCGGCCTGCTTGGCGAGATAATCAGCCGTTTTGAGCGCAAGGGTTTGAGAGTGGTGGCCGCAGAAATACGAACGCTGGGTCCCGACGTGCTGGCGCAGCACTATCACGAGCATGTCGGCAAAGGCTTCTACGACGAACTCGTGGCGTTCATGAGCCGAGGCCCTGTGCTTGTGGCGGTTGTGGAAGGCCCGTCAGGTGTCTGGAGCACGGTACGTCAAATGATGGGTGCGACTAATCCTTCAGCGGCAGCACCAGGAACCATCCGAGGAGATCTGGCCATAGAAGTCACTGAGAACCTGGTTCATGGCAGCGACTCAGCAGAGTCGGCGCAACGTGAGATCGAGATCTTCTTCCCTAACTTGAGAGCAGATCGCTCGACCACTTTAGGATGACGCAGCGAACTGCTGGCTGCGTATCAATCTCTTTAGCATCAAGCCGATTGTGCGTCGCTGCTAGACGTGGCCTACACTCGCATCGGCGGCTGGCCGAGTCTTCAATGACTCAGCACGTTTCAGCGAACTTATCAAGGCGACACAAATGAGCAAAGCCAACATGCTCTCAGGGATCGGTCGAATGGTGGGCCGAGATATGGCCTTGGATCTCGGCACGGCCAACACGGTCGTCTACGTGCGTGGCGAGGGCATAGTGCTTGACGAGCCGTCGGTTGTGGCGGTCAACACCCGCACACGCAAAGTGCTGGCAGTTGGCACCGAAGCCAAGAGCATGATCGGACGCACCCCGTCTCACATTCAGGCTGTACGCCCGCTCAAGGACGGCGTGATCGCCAACTTCGACATGTGCGAAGAGATGCTGCGCTTCTTCATTGAGCGAGTGCATCGCAAGCATTGGACCAAACCGAGAATGGTCATTGCAGTGCCATCGGGCACCACCGGTGTTGAGCAGCGGGCTGTGCAAGAGGCTGCCGAGTCTGCTGGTGCCCGCAAGCCGACCCAGATAATTGAGGAGCCGATGGCGGCTGCTATAGGCACTGGGCTTCAGGTCTGGGAGCCTGTCGGCAACATGGTGGTAGACATAGGCGGTGGCACCACCGAAGTTGCGGTGATCTCGCTGGGGGGCATCGTCACGAGCCAGTCGCTTCGGGTGGGTGGCGACGAGTTTGACAACGGCATCTTGCAGTTTGTCAAGAAAGAGTTCTCGCTGTTGATAGGTGAGCGCACAGCCGAAGAAATCAAGATCGTGCTTGGTTCGGCTGGCCCTCTCGCCCAAGAGTTCCGTGCTGAGATCCGGGGCCGTGACCTTGTGAGCGGTCTGCCTCGAGTGGTTCAGGTCACCACCACAGAGATCCGTGAAGGTCTCGCAGAGCCGGTCAGTGCCGTTTGCGACGCTGTGCGCAGCACCCTTGATCACACCCCTCCCGAGTTGGCAGCCGACATTATGGAGGCGGGCATCGTGCTTACCGGTGGGGGAGCACTGTTGCGCAACCTTGACCAGCGGCTCGCCAATGACACAGCAATACCCATCATGGTTCCTCCCGATCCCTTGCACGCAGTAGCGCGAGGTTGCGGTCAGATGCTTGATGTGGGCTTACTGTGAGTTCTAGGTTTGCTGCGGTGCGAAATTCGGGTTGACGGTGACCGCATCGAGCGATCTGTAATACGGCGACATGGCGGTTGCCCAGCGCAGGGCCCGGTCCCGCTACCGCCTGCTTCTGCTGATACTGACGGCAATTACTCTGCTCACGCTTGACTTTCGCGACTTCGGCCCTCTCAACACAGCTCAAAGCCGCGCCCGTGATGTGCTTGAGCCGGTGGTGTCGGCGGCTGATGTGGTGTTGGGACCTGTGGCGAGGGTCTGGACCGTGATGTTCACCTATAACGACTTGCAAGACGAGAATGCCAGGCTCCGAGATGAACTTGACCGCCTCAACACAGCCGATATTCGTTCTGCTGCTCAACAAGATGCCTTTGATCGTTTGCTGTCGGCCACCAATGTGGAATATGTGAGCAACGTGCCTCAGGTGACTGGGTCGGTGTTACGCGACTCGCCGGGCAATTTCGCTGACGATGTACTGTCTATCGACTTGGGTCGTCGTGACGGCGTGGCCCCAGGCATGGCTGTGGTGACTTCGGCTGGTTTCGTGGGTCGGGTAGAGGTTGTGGACACTGCATCCAGCACAGTCATCGCCGTGAGTGACCCCAGTCTGGTTATCGGAGTTCGCCTTCTGGACACCGGCGATGTGGGACTCGGTCACGGAATGCCAGGTGACTCTTCGAAGTTTGTTGTGGATTCTGGGTTGCGCTGGCCTGAGACCGGTGACCTGTCGCAGCTTCCTGCTATCGGTAGCGGGGTTGTGACCGCAGCTGACAGCCGCTATCCGGCAGATATACCGGTGGGGAGAGTGCTGTCGGTCGAGCCTGCAGAAGCTGGCTTGGCTCAGTTGGTGACTGTTGAACTCAATGTTGAGGTGGGTGATCTGGGATATGTGACAGTGCTGTTGCAAGAACCTGAGGATGATCCCCCGACAGGACCACAATCCCCGTTCTCGCTCCAGCCTTTCGCCACTGAACCTGATGCTTCCGAGCCTGAAGCTCCGCCGCCAGCCTCGGAGGCACCGCAATGACTTTGACGGGGTCTTCAGCGGGGATGCCTTCGCCGTTTCGTACAACTTCAGCAACGAGGCCGCCAAGTACAGACGCAGCTTCAAGGCGACGACTTTTGTTAAGCAGCTTCGGTCACGCCATGATCTTGTTGCGTCTGGTTATGGTGTGTGCAGCAGCGCTGTTGTTGCAGTTGACGTTTTTTACTGAGGTGCGGGTAGTGGGTGTGGCACCTGAAATGCCAGCGCTGGTAGCGATCTTGGCGGGTTTGTTCGCAGGTGCCCAGAACGGCTCGGTGATCGCTTTTGTTGTCGGGTTGATCTGGGATTTGTATCTGCCGACACCGATAGGGCTGGCCGCTTTGACCTTTGCGGTGGTTGCCTACGCTTTAGGCGACCTCACCGAAGAACTGTTGCACGAAAAGGTAGCGCTGAGGGTATGGCTGGTCTTTGTCGGGACTATTGCCATGGTGTCGGCGTATGCACTGCTTGGCGCGGTTCTCGGACAGAACGGACTCATAACAGATCGCCTGTGGCTTGTCGTGCTGGTATCGTCGCTTCTCAACACGGTGATGTCGTTACTGGTAGCGCCAGCGATGCGATGGGCTCTGGCGATACGCAGCGATAAGGCCTCTGATCGTGTTGGAACTTCACGGCGTGGCGCGCGTCGGCTTGAGCGTTCAAAGCCAAACACCGCTGGGGTTACTCTCAGCGATCAAGTGCCCAGCATCAACCATAGGGATTTCAGCTGATGCTGGCCGACGGCACAGAAACTGCTGGACGTCAAGGATTCCGGCTCTATGTGATCGGCATCGTGGCGGTCTGTTTGATAGCGGCGCTGTTCGCCCGATTGTGGTACTTGCAGGTGCTAGAACGGGTAGAACTGCAAGACGCAGCCGAGGCCAACATCTTGCGGGTTGTCTACACCGAAGCCCCACGCGGACGCATCTTCGACATCAATGGAAGGATTCTTGTTGAAAACCGCGTGGTGCAGGTGGTGACCATCGACCGTAAAGAGTTTTATTCGGCCCTTGACGAATCCCAACAGCAAACCGCTTTGCGGGAGCTAGCCACAATTATCAGCCGCTCGGGACGTCTCATCAAAGTCAGCCAAATCGAGGAGCGTCTTGCTAGCCAGCAGTTCGGGCCGTTCGACAGCGTGCCCGTCGCTTTCGATATCGACCCTGACCTGCTTGTCTACCTTGGTGAGCGACCAGATCTGTTTCCAGGAATCGCCGTGACTGAACGCACCGTCCGCAGTTACCCCTACGGCGAGTTGGCCGCTCACCTGCTTGGTTATGTGGGTTTGATGACTCAAACTGAGTATCGCGCTCAGACGGCTCAAGTGGGGGCATCAGGACTTGACGCTGCGCCCGGTGCCAAGACTTATCAGCCCGGCGACGAGATCGGAAAATCCGGTGTGGAGCGGATTTTCGAGAATCAACTGCGGGGAGTGCCCGGTGTGCGCGTTTTTGAAGTTAATCGCCGTGAGGAGATCGTCAAAGTCCACGAAGACAAGAGTCGTCCACCAATGCCAGGCAGCGATGTTCACCTCACCATCGACTTAGACGTTCAAAACCTCCTAGAGCAAGAACTGCGACGCGGGCTCGACAACGCACGCCGCCAGGAACCACCCAAAGACGAACCCGACGCTCCCGAGTTCGTGGCATCTTCAGGAGCAGCTGTGGCTCTTAATCCTCGCGATGGGTCGATACTAGCTATGGCGTCTTTTCCCACTTTCGATCCCGGCGACTTCGTCAACGGGATATCAAAGCGACAGTTTGATGAACTCACTGCCGAAGACAACTACTCGCCGATCCTCAACCGTGCTATTCAGGGGCTTTATCCACCGGGATCAACGTTCAAGATGGTGACCGCCTACGCAGCCATGACCCAAGGCGTGATCGGAAACGATCCCGCCTCGTTGATCGCTGTTGACGAGTTCTACACCGACCTCGGAACCTACCGTTATCCGCGTTGCACTGCGGAGTCAGACACTTGCGTGTTCAGCAGTCCCTACTGCTGCGAGCGTGGTGTTGATCTGCGTGATGCCTTGACGGTCTCAAGCGACACTTACTTCTACCGGCTTGGTGGCGAGGGCTTTTTCTATCGTCAGGAACCTTTGGATGAGGGCATTCAGGAGTCGGCTAGGGCTTTCGGGTTGGGATCGTATTCGGGTATTCCGCTGCCGAATGAGCGTGCGGGCGTGGTACCCGACAAGGAGTATTACGACTACCAGTTTGAGCGGGGGGTGTTTCAACGTGACGGTGATCAGTGGTTCGCTGGCGACACCATCAACCTCTCGATTGGTCAAGGCAACCTGCTGACCACACCTTTGCAGATGGCCAACATGTATGCCGTGGCAGCCAGCGGCGGCAAGCTTCACCAACCCAACATCGCTACCAAAATCACTGATCGCAACGGTGACACGATCGAAGAGTTCGGTCCAAGGTTGCTGCGTGAGCTTGACTGGACAGCCGAAATCGCAGAACCGCTTCTTGACGGCCTCAACGGTGTCACGGCCTACAACTTGCCGAGCAGCACGGATGGCTCGTCGGCACTGCGTGGCACCGCGTATGAGGCTTTCAACCGCCCCGATGCAGGCGGCGTGAACTTCCCTCTAGATGCTTGGCCGGTGGCAGGCAAGACAGGTACCGCCCAGAAGGAAGGCCAAGCCGACTATGCGTGGTTCGTGGCTTTCGGCCCGACTACCTGGCCCGAACGAGGCTGGGTATACACCCCCGAAGTGGTAATAGCGATGGTTTTGGAAGAAGCCGGTTTCGGTGGTGATGTGGCTGCGCCTGCGGTGGCACGAGTCTTGTTGCCGATCGCCACCGACACCGTGGAGAGGGCGCTCACAGCCGCTGAAGTAGACGTCTGCTACAACGAAGTCAAGACGCTGGCAGCGTTCTTTGAAGGTGTGCGCACCGGTTCGATCAAAGTCGACTCCGAAGGTATGCCGATTTCAACAACTCAGCCGCGGTTGTCACCGAATTGCTCTGAACTGGTGGGCGGTCCCGAAGCCGTTGAAGAACGAGGACTGGACGCCTTGTTGTGACCGCTGCAACCTCAGTGTCTTTCACCGCCAAGGACAAAGCACGCCGCCGCAGAGCCTCGCCGGATCCTTGGTGGATGCTGGTGGACCCACTGCTGATACTGTCAACTCTGGCTACGGCAGCCATGGGTGCGCTGTTGGTCTATTCGGCTACCCGCGGCGCGGCTGGCGATTTCGCTGAACCCGACACGTCCTACCTGGAACGTCAAGTGCTTTACATCTTGGTGGGTCTAGTTGTCGCTGTGGCTGCTGTGTTTGTGCCGCCTCAGATGATAAGGAAGTTCTTCCCGGCGATATTTTTGATGATGTTGGCAGGCTTGTTGGTCGTGCTGCAGTTCGGCGTGGAAGTCAACGGAACTCAAGCGTGGCTGGTGTTGGGACTCTTCCGGCTTCAGCCGTCGGAACCCGCCAAACTGGTATTGATCATTGGACTGGCCATGATTTTGTCGCCAAGTAGCCGCGTCTCAGCGCTCAAGTCGTCTGTTCCGGCCATTGTGAGCCTGCCTCGCACTCTCGCGGCTTTGGCGATGACCCTTGTCCCCACGGCGTTGATTATGTTGCAGCCTGACGTGGGCACAACGCTTGTGTATCTGGTGATAGCTCTGCTGATGGTTGTGGTTAGTGGAGTAAGAGTTCGCTGGATAGCGCTGCTGGCGATCGTGGCGATTGTGGGCGCTGTTGGGATCTACCGATCAGATGTGCTGGCCGAATATCAGGAAGCACGTTTGCGTGTTTATTTGTTCCCGTCAGATGTGAGTGGAGAGTCGGCCAGCTACGCCTTCAACGTCGAACAGGCCCAGATAGCCATCGGCAACGGTGGATTGCGAGGTCAGGGCCTATTCCAGGGCACGCAGACCCGCTCGGATCTGGTTCCTCAGCAGCAGACTGACTTCATTTTCACGGTGGCTGGCGAAGAGTTGGGCTTGCGCGGAGCTTCTGTGCTGATGGGACTGCTGGCGCTGGTGCTGTTTAGGGTGTGGCGGACCGCGCAACTCGCCGCGACACCTTTCGATCAGCTGATGTCTACTGGAATTTTCGCCATGCTGGTGTTTCAAACGTTCCAGTCGGTGGGTATGACCATGGGAATGATGCCAGTGACAGGCATCCCGCTGCCTCTGGTTAGCTACGGCGGATCGTCGATGCTGACGACGCTTGTAGCGCTGGGCCTAGTAGCTGGCGTTTACCGGCGCAGGCTGGGTATCGAAGGGATGACCCGAACCCACTAGTAGACTTGATGCCAGGATTACGCGGCCACCTTAACATAAGGCAGAAGCCGCGGCAAAAAGATTCGCGGTAACGGCTTTGCGGCATCAAGATTTGCTTGAACAAAGTGTGTGGCAGCAGCTTGAACCTCTGCTGCCGAGGGTATCCAAACCGGCTCGCTACATCGGCAGCGAAGGCGGCATGCAAACCCCGCGCCATGGGCCAGATGTGGTGTCGTGGTTGCTCACCTATCCCGACACCTACGAGATAGGTCTGCCCAATCAGGGCTTGCAGATCCTCTATGAGATACTCAACGAGCGCAGCGACTCTGCAGCCGAACGCGCTTATGCGCCGTGGACCGACCTCGAAGCGCTGATGCGGTCATCAGGCTTGCCGTTGTTCTCGGTGGACACTCACCGTTCGGCAGCGTTGTTTGACGTAATCGCCTTCAACCTCTCGGCTGAACTCACCTACACCAACGTCTTGAACTGCATTGATCTTGCTGGTGTTGCGGTCCGCTCAGCTGAGCGTAGCGACTCAGATCCGCTGGTGGGTGCTGGCGGGCATTGCACCTACAACCCAGAGCCGCTTGCGGACTTCCTGGATTTTGTGGTGCTCGGCGACGGTGAAGAGGCTGTGGGCGACATCACTGCGGTGCTGCACGAATGGAAGATGTCGGGTCGCACTGGAGGGCGTTTTGGGGTTCTGAGAGAGCTGGCTTCGCTATCGGGGGTGTATGTGCCTTCAATGTATGAGGCTGTTTATCGCAACAACCGCCTAGTTGCGATTGAGCCGCGCTATCCCGACGTTCCGCCGGTTGTGGAGAAGCGCACAGTGGCCGACTTGGCTGACTGGCCTTATCCCAAAAGTCAGCTAGTGCCGCTCACCGAGGTGGTGCATGACCGCCTCAACGTTGAGGTGTTCCGCGGCTGCACTCGCGGCTGTCGTTTCTGCCAAGCAGGGATGATTACTAGGCCCGTGCGTGAACGTCCCGCCGAGCAGGTGCGCACCATGGTTAGCGATGGCTTGCGACGCACTGGCTACGACGAGGTGGCGCTCACCTCGCTGAGCACAGCGGATTTCAGCGGTATCGAACAGGTCGTTGCCGACACTGTTAACAGCGCGGTTAACAGCGCAGACTGTGGCCAGGTGTCAGTTTCGTTGCCTAGCCTGCGCGTTGATGCTTTTACGGTGGGAGTAGCTGCCCAGATCCAGCGAGCTCGCCGCACCGGGCTTACTTTTGCGCCTGAAGCTGGAAGCTGGCGGATGCGTATGGTGATCAACAAGCTGATCACCAACGATGACCTGTATTCAGCTGTGGAGTCGGCCTATTCGCAGGGTTGGCGCCGGATGAAGCTGTATTTCTTGACCGGTTTGCCCACCGAAACCGATCCTGACACTTTGGGTATTGCTGAACTGGCACGCAACTGTGTTGAACTGGGGCGACGGCATGTGCGCTCACCGTCGGTAACCGTGTCGGTGGGCGGGTTTGTGCCGAAGCCGTTCACACCGTTCCAGTGGTTCGGGCAGAACACTGTGGTTGAACTGCGCCGCAAGATCGGTTTGCTGCGCGATGACCTGCGTCGAGCTAAAGGTGTGCAGCTCAAGTGGCATGACCCGGCGGCCACTTTGGTTGAGGGACTTGTCAGCCGCGGTGACCGCCGCCTCGGTGCGGTGATTGAGCATGTCTGGCGCAACGGTGGCACCTTCCAGGAATGGTCTGAGCATTTCGACCTGGGTCGTTGGCAGACCGCAGCCGAAGCTTGCGGTGTTGACATCGACAGCTATGTGCATCGCCATCGCAACTCAGATGAAGTGCTGCCGTGGGATCATCTATCGGCTGGCCTCCACAAAGATTTCCTCTGGCAGGACTGGCGGGACGCTCTCAACGAGGTAGGTCTTGAGGATTGTCGCTGGACACCCTGCTATGACTGCGGTGCTTGCACCGGCTACGGCATTGAGCATGTCGTGGCGTCGGCGGTTCCGCCAGCGGGAGGCAGCCAAGGCACCGGCATGGACCTCTCATCAGACGGTGCGGTTCCTGTGCGTTTGTTGCAGCGCTCATTGGCAGGAGCGGCAAAATGAGCGGCCCACGTTTGCGGGTGCGTTTCGCCAAGCACGGCAAGGTTCGTTTCACGTCGCATCGTGATGTGGCGCGAATCTGGGAACGGTCGCTGCGTCGCGCCGGGGTTTCTGTGGCTTACTCGGCTGGTTTCAGCCCTAGACCGAAGATCTCTTTCGGTTTTGCGCTACCGACCGGGTTCTCTTCTGATGCCGAATACCTTGATGTGGAAGTTGACCCAGATTGGGTGTTGCGTCAAGGTTTCAATCAGGCTGACACACGACTCGTCGAAGAGTTGAGCGCATCGCTGCCCGCAGGTATGCAGACGCTAGCAGTCGCTGAACTATCCCCAGGCGAGCCTTCGTTGCAGCATGCTGTCACCAGTTGCACATGGAGCATCGACGCGGCTCTCGCCGATGTTGGCACCGACGCAGTCAGCGGCCTCTCTGATGTGATCGGTGTTGATGAGGTGGCTGAGGCAGTTTCGCGGGCTCTGTCTAGCGATGAACTGCTGGTGCAACGCCAACGCAAAGGGCGGCTTAGTACTGCTGACATCCGCCCGGCAGTGCATTTTGTCGAAGTGCAAGAAAGTATCAAAGACGGGGTGAGGCTTCGCGCTGACCTGGCTACTCAACCGCAAGCGGTGCGAGCCGAGGAGCTTCTGGCCAGCCTGCATCCGCCGCTGCGAGTGCTGCATGCCTGCCGTCTTCATCAATGGATTACAACCGACGCATCGCAGCGCCGTGAACCGCTGGCGGTTCCTGAGCTGTCGGTCGCAGCTGCGGGAGCCGCGCTATGAGCATCCCGCGCATCTACTCGAAGGAACATAATGGACAAAGAACCGCAGTCGTCGAGAGTTTCGCGCTCCAGCGACAGCAGAACATCTGGTCGAGCGCGCCCGAGCGCGCCCCGAGCACAAAAATCCCAGAAAGCAACTGAGGCTCAGCAAGCTCGGGAGCCGCAACCCGCCGAGCAGCCGAAGCGGGCACGCCCTAAGCGCTCCAAGCAAGCCGACCCGGCCGTATCGGCATCAACGAGTCAGCAACCGCGTCGCCGCTCGGGTCTTGCGGGAGCGGCCAACTCAACGTCTCAGAGTCAGAGCGCGGCCCGGCCTGCGCGCAAGCCCCGAATTGGTGATACTCGCCCCGCCCCGGCATCACCAGTCAAGCAGCCCCGACCCGAGCCTGTACCTGCAGCTAATGCCGGTAGAACCTCTGAGGCTGGGGCTGAGACTGTGTCTGAGTCTGGTTCTGGATCAGTGCCTGGGGGACGCAGACGTCGTCGCAGGCGTGGCGGTCGTGGTCAAGGCTCAGGTGCTGGCACCAACACTGCGGTAGTGGAGGCCGTAACCGTCGACGAACCTGTCGAACTTGATGAGAAGAGTCTGCGCAGCCGCCGTGGCCGCACCCGCAGAGGCCAAGCCCTAGGCCGTTACCTGATGTGTGCTCATGTTTCCGAGCGCGCCACGCAGATAGCGGTGCTTGAGGGACGTCGCCTGATTGAGTTCAGCGTGTCGCGTCCGGCTGATGACATAGGTCAGATCCACGGCAACATTTATCTGGGCCGAGTTCAAAGTGTGCTACCCGGCATGGAAACGGCTTTCGTCGACATCGGCACGCCCAAGAACGCGGTGCTCTACCGGGGTGACGTCCACTACGACTCTGACGAGATCGATACTGACTCTGAGGGAGGCCAGTCGCAGCCGCGGATAGAAGATTTGCTTAGCACCAATCAGTCGATTCTGTGTCAGGTCACCAAGAACCCCATCGGCGAGAAGGGCGCCCGGCTCACTCAGGAGGTGTCGCTGGCAGGGCGTTTCGTGGTGCTGGTGCCCAACTCTTCAGGTTTTGGGATATCCAAACGACTGCCCGACGCCGAAAGCAGGCGGCTGCGGTCGATACTCGACAAGGCCAGACCAGAAGGTCACGGAGTTATCGTGCGCACCGCCGCTGAGAAGGTCACCGCAGCCGAAATCAAGCGTGATATCGCCCGTCTTGTCGGGCAATGGAACGACATCACCAAACTCGCCGCCGCTAGCACAGCACCCGCTCTGCTTTACCGGGAGCCAGCAGCACCGTTGCGGTTGATCCGTGAGGAACTCAACTCCGACTATCGGGGGGTAATCATCGACGATCGGTCGCTGCACTCAGAGGTTTCGGGTTATGTGTCTTCGATTATTTCGCCGTTGGCTGATCGGGTGGAGTACTACAACGCCGACAAGGAGAAGCTGCCGCTTTTTGAACGTTACTACGTCACCGAACAGCTCAAAAAAGCGCTTGAACCTAAGGTTTGGCTGCCTTCAGGTGGTTCTTTGATCATTGAGCACACTGAAGCGTTGACGGTTGTGGATGTCAACACCGGCAAAAACGTAGGCAGCTCCAGCCTTGAGGAGACGGTGCTGGCCAACAATCTGGAAGCCGCTGAAGAACTCGCCCGGCAGTTGCGGCTGCGTGACATCGGCGGGATCATCGTTGTGGATTTCGTCGACATGGAGATCGCCGCCAACCGGGCGCAGGTGTCCAAGCGTTTCCGTGATGCGCTGGCGCGTGACAAGACTCGCACGCAGGTGCTTGATATCAGCGGACTAGGTTTGATGGAGATGACCCGCAAGCGCAGCGGCCAAGGACTGCTTGAATCGTTGTCGGATCTTTGTAGTGACTGTTCGGGTCGTGGTTATCGTCTGATGGCTGAACTCATCGAATAGCAGACGGTTGTAGACCTCAAGTCTTTGTGCAGCCGATAGCCTCAAGCGGTTATGTATGCAGTGGTTGAAACCGGCGGGAAGCAATACCGAGTAGAGCAGGGTTCCACTATTGATGTGGAACGTGTCGGCGAGCCAGGCTCGGAGGTTTCGCTGCGCCCGGTGATGCTGGTTGACGGTGAGTCGGTTCTGGCAACGCCTTCGGATCTGGCTGATGCAAGCGTCACCGCAGTAGTCTTGCGAGAGCATCGCGGCCCCAAGATTCGTGCTTTTACCTACAAATCCAAGAGCAATCAACGTCGCCGCTGGGGTCATCGCCAGACGCTGGCGACACTTGAGATCACCGACATCAAAAAGGCCTGACGGCCTGTTCACAAGAAGGCTGATTTGTCATGTCCAAAACCAAAGGCGGCGGCTCCACTCGAAACGGTCGCGACTCCAACGCTCAGCGCCTCGGTGTGAAAGTCTTTGACGGTGGGCGGGTGCTTTCGGGCGCGATCATTGTGCGTCAGCGCGGCACCAAGATTCATCCCGGCGACAATGTGGGGCGTGGCGGTGATGACACGCTGTTCGCTACCGCCGACGGTGTTGTTCGTTTCGGTGCTAGGCACGGCCGAAAGCTGGTAGAGGTAGTCTCCCCCGAATCCTGAGCCGCCTAGATCCCTTCTGGTGGCGGAGTTGTGGTCGGCTGCTGCAGCGCAGCGGTTTGCAGGTTTAGCATTTAGGACGTGTTCGGTTTCGTAGACGAGTGCAACCTGCACGTAACTGCCGGTGACGGCGGGGCTGGCTGCGTGGCTTTTCGTCGTGAGGCGCACGTGTCTCGCGGCGGGCCCTCTGGTGGCGACGGCGGCCGTGGCGGCGACGTTTGGCTAGTCGCCGATCACAATGTTTCTTCGCTTCTGGCTTTTCGTGATCATCCTCATCGCCGAGCTAGCAACGGCAAACACGGATCAGGCAATCGACGCCACGGCGCTTGCGGTGACGACACCGAAGTTACGGTGCCGGTGGGCACCGTAGTGCTTGACCACGACAACCACTCGCAGTTAGCTGATCTGTCGGTTCATGGCGAACGCTGGCTGGCTGCGTCTGCTGGTGCCGGTGGCCGCGGCAATGCCCGCTTCTTGTCTAACCGTCGGCGCGCCCCTGCCTTCGCTGAGCAAGGCGAGTTCGGTGAGCGCCGCTGGCTGCGCTTAGAGCTAAAACTGCTGGCCGATGTGGCGATTGTTGGCTTTCCTAACGTGGGAAAATCGACTTTCATCAGCAGAGTGTCGGCAGCCACGCCCAAGATCGCTGACTATCCCTTCACAACGCTTGAGCCCAACCTAGGTGTGTGTCGTCTTGAGGACTCATTTGATGACATTTTTGAGATGGTGCTGGCAGATATTCCAGGCTTGATCGAAGGTGCTGGTGAGGGGCGCGGCTTGGGTCACCGTTTTTTGCGTCATGTGGAGCGGGCTCGGGTGCTGCTGGTGCTGGTTGATCTATGCGAACTGGCGATAAGTCCGCCTGCTGAGCAGTTGTCGGTGCTGTTGTCGGAGTTGGGCCGCTACCGGCCCGAACTTCTGGAGAGGCCCCGGTTGGTGGTGGGAAGCCGTGCCGATACCGCACCTGAGGCTGCTGCGCCTGAGTTGCACAAGGCGCACTCGGCGCGTCATCTGGGACGCATGTCGTCGGCCACCGGCGAAGGAGTGCCCCAGGTGCTGGGTGAACTCCGCAGGCTGGTCACCCAGGCGCGTGTTGATGAACCTATTGTTGAAGCGCCGGTGGTGCATCGGCCGTTGCCGTCGCTGCGTGAAATCACGGTGCGTCGACTTGATGGCCGTCTCTGGCAGGTGGAAGGACGCGTCGCGCGTCGTGCTGTGGCGTTAAGCGACCTGACAGATGCCGGTGCCATTGCCTACGTGCAAGATCGACTGCGAAGCTTGGGAGTGGAGAAGGCTTTGGCGCGTGCTGGAGCTGTTTATGGCGATGAGGTGCGGATCGGTGATTTCAGCTTTGCGTATCTTGCTGACACAGAAGATACGAGCGATTTTGGTGCTGTGGATGATGTGAACAGTAAGTCTGAGTCCAGACACCTCTGATGCCGCCGATGTCTGAAGCGAGCACGTTTGTGGGCGGTCGGGCAGCCGGTGAGCGCACCATTGTGGCCAAGATCGGCACGTCGTCGATCACCGATGAGGCTGGTGTCATCGACCGGGATGTGATCGAGAAGTTCTGCGGTGAGGTGACAGCCCTGCGCCGGTCAGGCAACCGGGTTCTGGTGGTCACCAGCGGCGCTATCGCCGCAGGATTGCCCGAACTGAATCTGGGGGGCGACCGGCGACCCTCCAATATCCGGACTTTGCAGGCGGTCGCTACCGTCGGTCAGAGCGCTTTGATGGGTATCTACCGAGAAGTATTCGCGGGGCTTGGTGTAGTGGCCGGTCAGGTGCTTCTGGTGCCGCTGGATTTCGTGATCCGCAGCCAGTATGTGCATGCCGCCGACACTTTGTGCAAACTGCTTGATCTGGGTGTGGTGCCGATAGTTAATGAAAACGATGCGGTCGCAGACGACGAAATCCGCTGGGGTGACAACGACCGCATGGCTGCGCTTGTAGCCAACTTGGTGCAAGCTGATCTGCTGGTGCTGCTAACCGATACTGCTGGTGTGTTGAGCGATGATCCCCGACGCAACGCTGAAGCTTCTTTGATTGAGGAGATTGCTGAGTTTGATCAGCTGCTCATTAGTCGAGCAGGCGGTGCGGGAACCCGGCGTGGTAGTGGTGGCATGGCTTCGAAGCTCACCGCAGCTCGGGTGGCATCGCTGTCGGGTGTGCCGACGGTGATCGCTGATGCTCGAAGGCCTGATGTGCTGGCCGATGCTGCGGCTGGTGTGTCAGGTGTCGGCACTTTAGTGCGTGCTTGTGCTGTGCGGCTGCCAGCGCGCAAACTGTGGATTGGTTTCGCAGTGGGTTCTCAGGGCACGATTGTGGTGGACTCTGGTGCTCGGGCTGCGCTTGAGAGCGGCAAGTCTCTGCTGGCTATTGGGGTTAGATCAGTTGACGGCGACTTCGACGCAGGATCACCTGTAGAAGTGCAAGACCCAGATGGTGCAGTCTTCGCCAAAGGCTTAGCCCGTCACAGCGTCGACGATTTGCGCGGTGCTGTAGGTCGCCGTCGTGAAGACCTACCCCCCGGCGCGCCCCATGTAGTAATCCACGCCAACGACCTAGTGGTCTTACCCCCCGCTTGACCCCAGCGGCGTTCGCTACGATTGCTCATGCAACCCCACCAGTCAGATGAGGCCAATGTCCCACAACACCAGCGATGCCTCCCTGCATGTGCCCTCTCTACGTATCAAGGGCTTCCGTGGCATTGACAGCCTCACCATCAACCGTTTCGGTCGTGTAACTCTGCTAACGGGTCGTAACGGCACAGGAAAGACCACTGTGCTTGAGGCGATCCGCATATTCGCTGACCGAGGTCGTCTCTCGTCATTGGTTGAAGTGCTGAATCGCAGCGAGGAGTTGTCAGGCCGTGCCAGCGAAGAAAACGAGATCGCAGAGATACCTGACTTCAAGGCTTTGTTCCATGGCCGACAGGCAAACGTCGGCACCTCGTTCACGATCGGCCTCAATGGAGATACTCAAGCTCAGCTGCTAGCTGAGGTTTCTTCTATAGAAAATGTGCCTGACGAATGGATGTCTAGGTCGCGATCAATCATGAGCGATCAGGTTCTTAGGATCGCTTTTAGTGACTTTGAAGAGTTCCTACCCGTATTTGATGGCGACATGTTTGAGCGGTGGAGAAGTCCGAGATTCCCAACCCGAGATAACGGGCGACCCGAGACCGTGAAGGCTGAGGTGCTGGGTCCTGGGCTGCTCAACAACCTAGATTTGGATCAGCGGTGGGGGGAGATTGCACTC
>JAPYNU010000022.1 GCA_028283245.1 Candidatus Aldehydirespirator catecholifindens
GATATATCATGAGTATGTTATTAAGAAGTTAACTAACATGAGAGGCTCAAAGCGATGGTTGTTGGAAGACCAGAACTTGTTGACTACCTCAGAGTCGTAACAGAGCAGAATCCATGGCACAGCACCGCAACAGTGCCTTCTACGCTTGCTCCCCCCTACGAGCGTTACCTGGCGAAACTGCTATGGCGACGGCTGCTTCATAACGAGCCTCAACGCCACCAGGTGATCCTCGGTCCACGCCGGGTGGGCAAAACGACCGTTCTGTACCAGACAGTTCGCCACCTGCTCAAAAACGGCATCAAGCCCGACCAGATCCTGTGGCTGCGGATGGATCACCCTCTGCTACGAAACGAGAGCTTAGGAGATTTAGTAAGGCTGTCGCTGAGAGGCTCAGACGCAACCGTGGAACACCCCTTGTACCTGATGCTTGATGAGATTGTCTACGCCACGGACTGGGATCTATGGCTCAAGACGTTCCACGACGAGCACTGGCCGGTGCGTGTCGCAGCCACTTCAAGCAGCACCATGGCACTTCGAAAACAGCGTCGCGAAAGCGGGGTGGGTCGCTGGGAAGAGCATCACCTCCTGCCGTGCGAATTAAGCGAATTTGCGGAACTTCTAGGAACCCTGAACTCCGAGATCACCGTGCAAACCACTACCGCAGCACGGCATAGCGACACTTCTGAACCTGCCGGAGAGTCGGCTTCTGGCACCTCCCTGAGGCACATGCTGGCAGCTATGCCCACCAGACACATGCCCCAAGCGTTCCCAGAACACCTGTGGTCGCTCCTTACGATGGTCGGCGGCTTTCCCGAACTTGTGACCACTCTGCACGACTTGCCAACAGACCCGACAGACAACACAGTCAAGCACCTAGAGCACTATGTGCTGGAGTCGCAACGAGTGCTGCGCAGTGACGCAGTGGAACGAGCCGTCTACAAAGACATCCCCCAGACAGCCGCTGTTGAGAACCCCTTGATGCTTGAACGACTGCTCTACGTCCTAGCTGGGCAAGTGACCGGCATCCTCGCCCCTACACGCATCAGCAAAGAATTAGGCATCGCTCAGCCGACTCTAGACCGGTATCTGTCGTACCTGGAACAGGCATACCTAGTGTTCACACTCACCAACTACTCTGGATCAGAGGCCGGGATACAGCGGCGAGGACGCAAGCTGTATTTTGTGGATAGCGCAGTCCGCAACGCCGCTCTGCACCGGGGCCTCGTCCCGCTCAGCGATCCCGTTGAGCAGGGCATCCTTCTGGAAAATCTAGTGGCAGCAACTCTGCACACTCTTGCTGCACACTCAGGCGTGAGACTTCACTATTGGAGAAATGACGACCGCGAAGTTGATCTTATCTACGATGATCCGCAACAGCCTTTAGCCTTTGAGGTTGCTTCGTCGCCGAACCATAACCGCCTCGGCCTTGAAGCCTTGATCAAACAACATCACCGCTTCAGTGGCAACAGCTACCTCGTCGCCCCTCAAGCAGCTGTTATCCAACCCAACGATGACAGCAAAGGCATCGGCACTCTGCCCCTTGACAGTTTTCTGCTAGCAGTCGGAACGCAGATTCGCTGGGCTGCGCTAATGCGCCTCGGAGTCCTTCCTGCTTGAGCAACCGACGGGCCTCTAACGCGTCTCAACTGTGCATCAAAAGGGTAGAGCCAAGGGCGTGCCGGGGGTGCTAGTTTGTTTTGGTGCGGCTCATGATCGCCCGCTGCACTGTCGACTACGACGGTCGCTTGCAGGCTCATCTGCCTTCGGCGGTTCGGTTGATCATGGTCAAAGCGGATGGATCCGTGTCGGTGCATGCCGACGGCGGTGCCTACAAGCCTCTCAACTGGATGAACGCCCCCAACCGGCTGGTGATTGATGAAGATGCCGGAGTGTGGCGAGTCACGGCTGCTGGACGCAGAGACTCACTTGTGATCAAAGTCGAAGAAGTCCTCGACGACATCACCCACGAAATGGGCACAGATCCAGGATTACAAAAAGACGGCGTCGAAGCACAGCTTCAGCAACTGCTTGCTCAGCAGCCAGCAACCATCTCAGAAGGCTTCACTTTGGTGCGGCGCGAGTTCCCTACCAAGATCGGCCCTGTCGACTTGTTGTGCCGCGACTCCGCAGGTGCCACAGTGGCTGTAGAGGTGAAACGCATCGGCGAGATTGACGGCGTGGAACAACTCACCCGCTATCTGCACTACCTCAACTCCGACCCGACTCTGGCACCTGTGCGCGGCGTTCTAGTAGCTCAAAACATCAAACCGCAGGCCAAGGTGCTCGCAGCTGACCGCTCAATCGACTGCGTAGAAGTGGACTATGACGAATTGCGAGGCATTGAGTCAACCGAACTACGCCTCTTCTGAGCTGCGACTGCCTCATCGCTGCTAACCGCTCGGAACCCAGAGCTTCAGCCTGACATTGCGCCGGGCGCTCAACTAATGCTGCAGGCGGCTGCGATAACCTCAAACCGTGGTCAGACGGCCGCCCCAGGGCAACCTTCGGCGCAAGCTGGTTTGGTCGCTTGCTGCGTTCGCAGGGGTGGCCGCTGTTGGGCTATTCGTCAACTGGCAGCTGTATGAGACAGAAAACGATTCCGAAATCCACGAAGGCGATTCTGAGATCAGCGAAGACGCGGTCGTAGGAAATGTGGAGATCGACGGCCCTGACTCTCAACAGGCCGCTGACGCTCTCAAACCTATGCAGCAGGAGGTGGCCGAAACAAACATTGGGCTGCAATTCATTGAGCTGCAGTTCCAAGACCGCAGCGTCACCGTTCCCGTAACCGAGTTCACAGCTGCTGAGTTGGGTATCTCGCTCGACGTGGAACAAACCCTTGCCTCTGCCGACGCACCCGCCCCGCCGGTAGTGCGACCAGCATCATGGCTTTTTGATCTGTTCGCCAGCCGTGATGTGACCCCTGCGATGACCACCGATCTCGAAGTCCTCACCACGCTCGTTGAACCATACAGCGATCCTCAGACACCAAGCATAGAACTGGTGGACGATGCTTTCCGTCCGGTGCTGCAAACCGATGTGGGAATCCCCGACATGGAACTGCTCGCCGAGCGACTAAAGAGCGCCGTGAGCAACAACGTTGGGGGCAAAGCAGTAGTTGAGGTGCCCTTGAAAGGCTTGTCTCAAGCGGATCCGGTTGCGGTGAAAATGGCGGCTGACCTTGCCGCGCAAGCCAATGCAATCACCCAAGGCGGGGTGGTGGTGCAGCTTGAGGGAACCGACACGACCTTCGCAATAGGCGAATCAGAAATGCGGCAGTTCATCACTCTTGAAGGGCAGAACCAAGACACGCATTTATCAGTGGATGACCGGATTCTCGACACCCTCGCCAGCCTCTTCGTGGGCGTGGGAACCCCTGGTGGCGAAGCCAAGTTCGACATAGACGACAGTGGCGCAGTGACCATTACCACCGACGAACCCGGCTTCAAATGTTGTCACGAAACGACCCCGCAAAGGCTGCTTGAAGCCATGCAGTCAGATGAGCCTGTGGTCGTGCTTCCCAGCACTCCCGCAACGAGTCCTCGCAACCAAGATTGGGCCGAATCCTTGGGCATATTGCAGGTGGTCGGTGAATTCACTACGCGCTTTGCGGCGGGACAAGATCGGGTGATCAACATCTCCCGCATTTCGAACTTGACCCGAGGAGTGATTATTGAGCCGGGTGGACAGTTCTCGGTCAACGATCATGTGGGCAGGCGCACTGCCGCCAACGGCTTCGTTCCGGCGAAGATGATCCGCGAAGGCGTGTTCGTTGACTCGGTGGGAGGCGGCATCTCACAATACGCCACCACTTTGTTCAACGCAGCGTTCTTCGCTGGCCTTGATTTTGTGGATTATCAAGCCCATACGATCTACCTGAGTCGCTACCCCTACGGCCGTGAGGCCACAGTTTCGTTCCCTGCACCTGATCTCGTGATCGAAAACAACACCCCTTACGGAGTGATGATCTGGCCCACTACCAACGAAGACTCAATCACGGTGAGGCTCTACTCCACGCCGTGGGTGCTGGCCAGTCAGACCAACCAGTGGACGCGCACGGTTGGAACAAGTTGCACTCGGGTGACGACAGAACGCACACGCACCTACCTAAGCGACCAGCGCAGCGAAACCGACACTGTCTGGGCTCAATACCGTCCCGAAGGTTTACGCTGCGACGGCAGCCCTTCGGTCACCACCACGACCACGATCCCGGCACCGTCTACAACCATCCCGCCAGAGCCTTCCGGCGAGGACGGATGGGAGCAAGGCGGTTCTACTGGAGGCCGCAACACATCCCAGTCGGATGCTGGATCATCCACAGACGGATCACCCACAGACGAAACATCCGCAAACGAATCATCCACAGACGAAACAAACGGGAACAGCTCACCCGAAGCGACCACCACGACCAATCCCAGCAGCGAAAGCTCATGAACAAAGCCACCGCTTCAAACAACGCCACAGACAGCATCTCACAAACCCTAAGGGATATTGCGATGCGCGCTGCCAAGAATGCCGATGCCACCATAAACAGAATTGACGAGGCGATCGACGCCTGGTGGGATCACAACCTGCGCGGCAAGTCATCATTTGATCGGATCATGTACTCGCTGTCTGAAGCCGCGAATCACTCCCGGTTGTGGCACGCGCTCGGGGCGCTGCAATCAGCGACACGGCGAAGCCCCAAAGATGCCTGGCGGCTGAGTGGCGCTCTCTTCGCCGAGGCAGCGCTAGTAAACGGGGTGATCAAGACAGTGGTCGGGCGACGGCGACCCGCTGATTCAGGGCAGCGGCCTCACAGCCTGCGTCAACCGCTCACCAGCAGCTTCCCCAGCGGCCATGCCAGCGCAGCCATGGTTGCGGCAGCGTTGCTTTCGCGTCGTAGTCGATGGTCACCTGCCTACTACATGCTGGCAGTGGCAGTAGCTTCAAGTCGCGTGCATGTGCGACTTCATTACGCCAGCGATGTGGTGGCCGGGATGGGCATTGGTGCAGCCCTTGGTGGAATCGCCCGCCGGATCTGGCGCTGAGGTCAAACCTTTGGGCTTTACATGAAACTCAGCGGGGCTGTTTGTGTGGTGACAGGTGCCGCCAGCGGCATCGGACGTGCGCTGGCGCAAGCGCTGGCCTGCGATGGCGGTTCGGTTGTGGTGGCAGCCGACATCAACGCAGACGGTGCCGAGACGGCAGCCGCTGAAATCAGGTCGAGGTTGGGCTCGGGCGGTCCTCAGATTGTGAGCGCTGGCATTGATATCGCCGATGAAGCCGCAGTCGTGTCGCTGATTGAGAACGTCGAAGCCAACCTCGGCCCGATTGAGTTGTGGTGCGGCAATGCTGGCATCGCTTGTCCCGGTGGTGTTGAGCGCCCCAATGAAGAATGGGACCAGGTATGGGACGTGAACCTCATGGCTCATGTGATCGCCAGTCGCCATCTTGTGCCGCGCTGGGAGAAGAGAGGCTCAGGTCATCTGCTGATCACAGCCTCGGCTGCGGGGCTGCTCACCGGTTTGGGGACCGCGTCTTATGCCGTCACCAAACACGCCGCTGTTGCTCTGGCCGAATGGATTGCAATCACACACGGAGACAAAGGTGTGAGAGTCTCGTGCCTTTGTCCTCAAGGGGTGCGCACTCCTATGACCGAAGCGGATTCGCAGCTCGGTGTAGCCCAAGTAGAGGCGCTGGGTCTGCTTGAACCTGAAGATGTCGCAGCGCTGACCCTTGAGGCTCTACGCAACGATCAGTTTCTGATACTGCCTCACCCTGAGGTTGCCCTCTACGAACAGCGTCGAGCAGGCGATCGACAGCGTTGGCTTGACGGAATGCGGCAGATGCAACGCAGCCTTGTCAAGCTTTCGGGCCCCTAGAAGCTTACGGCTTCAGTTGGCGTTGGGGGCTAGGTCACGCACCACTTGGAACGTGTCAACGCCGTCAGCGGATATCACCACAGGCGCTGGACAAGTCACACCATTGTCGATGTAGCTCTGGATGCGGTGACGGCATTGTTCGGGCGTGCCATGCACTATTAGCGCGTCGATCACATGCTCGGGGATCTTCTGAAGCGATCCGCGGCGATCGCCCGCCTCCCACTGCTCCCAATGCTCGGCTAGCTCGTCGGCACGTCCCAGCCAGGTCTGGAACGCCCGATACACCGGCACATTTACGTATGCAGCTAGGAGGAATCTTCCTGTGGCGAGAACAGTCTCACGATCACAGGTGGGCAACACGAACAACCGAGCGACTACCTCTGCTGCCGGGTTTTCGGATCGCACGATGCTGGTAATCCGAGACGCATCCTGCGGTGACAGCCAGTTGATGATGGCCCCATCACCTTCACGGGCGGCTAGACGCAACATGCCTTCTCGCAGCGCCGCCACAAAAATCGGCACACGCTCATCGAGATGCACGCCAAGTCTGAAACCTTTCACCGAGAAGGTGTCGTAAACCTCAGTCACTTTTTCGCCTGTGAGGGCAACTCGCAGAAACCGGATCGTGTCACGCACACGGTGATACGGGCGGTCGAAGCTGCCAGCGTTCCAGCGATTGACGATCACGTCAGAGGAAGTGCCGATCCCTAGGACGAAACGCCCGGGAGCGGCTGAAGCAAGCGATGCCGCCGATTGGGCGAGCAGGGCAGGACCGCGGGTGTAGACAGGCAAAATCGCCGTGCCTAGCCGCAGCGAAGGTGCCCATACCGATGCCAGAGCCAGCGTGGTGAGACCGTCGAAGCCATCGGACTCTGCGGACCAGACGTCGCTGTAGCCGAGGTCGCCGAGTTCCTCGAAACGCTCTCGCTGCGAATGCAACGAGCCGCTGAAGGGAACACTGACACCATGTCGTTGAGCGGGTTGTGGGGTGGTGGAAGTGGTCACGACAACAAGAATGTCACACCTGCTCGCCATTATGTTCGCATGATCAATCAACTAGTACTTATTGATGTCACCAACAACACCGACGACGAGGCGGCGGCAGATGCCACTGCTTCGAAGGTCGTCAACAAACACAGCAGAAAAGCTGCGACGCGCAGAGCCCAGCGGGTTGTTGCGCGTGCCGGGTCCATCCGCAGTTGGCAACTTGACACGGCCACCTGCGAAACGGGCAAGCGTGGAGTGGCTAAAGCCCGTCAAGCCCTGCGAGCAGCACAATCCGAATCGTGGACCGCTGAGTCACCTGCCTGCGATCTTCCAGCTGCGGCCTAACGCTGCTGTAACCCTGTGAGCAGAAGCCGAGACCATGTCAGAGATCAAGAAAGTGCCAGAAATGAGGGCTAGTGCCTTGAGCCAGGCTTGCTGGGCGCTCGCGGCTGTGACCGTGTTGTTATCGGGGCTGTTGGCGGGTTGCGGAAACCGCTCCGTAGAGCAAGATCTGCCAGCGGTCAAAGCGGCGAACGCCCTGACAGCCGCAGCCGACAGAGAAGCTTCCAGCATCCAAAGTCTCAACAGCGAAGCAGCAGGTGCTGAGCCGTCCGTGTTGGCGGAAAGCAACGCTGGAGAGCCCGCTTGGACCCCTAATGCTGTGGTTGAGCGGGTCGTTGACGGTGACACGATCGTCGTGCGCGTCGGAGATCGTTCAGAACCGGTTCGCTTGATCGGCATTGATACACCCGAGTCGGTGGCACGCACCCGTCCAGTGCAATGCTACGGACCCGAGGCTTCGCAGTTCCTGAAGACTCTGCTTCCTGAAGGCACGCAGATCACGCTGCTGCGCGACGAAGAAGCCCGCGATATCTATGACCGGCTGCTCGGCTATGTGGTGCGATCAAGTGACGGACTCTTCGTCAACCTTGAGATTGTCGCCGCGGGTTACGCAGCGGTGCTGACTTTTCCTCCCAACGATCACTACGTCTCAGCCTTCACCCGAGCAGAGCGTGAAGCGGTCAGCGAAGCTCGAGGGCTTTGGGGTGCCTGCGGTGGTCCAGATGTTCCCCTTGAGTGAACAAAGTCGTTTCGGCTGCAGCCAGCGCAGTCCGCCACAGATGCCATCGGGTTAGAGTTCACTGAAATCTGCCCAGCGATCAAGGCTGTCTGTGGGTGCAGTTGAGGCTTGAGGTACTGTCGCGGCTATGGAATCACTAGTCGAACGGCTGGGTCATAGAGCCGACACGAAACTTGTGATTATCAGCGCCGACCGGATCGGAACCACTCACTCCTCCACAGCGGGCGGCTATCAGGCGCTACGAAACGGTTCGGCCACCACCGGCACAGTGGTGATGCCCGCGGCTTGGGCTCGTCACGCAGCCGAGTTCTACCGCGGTGAAGATCTAGGCGTTCACCTAACGCTTAACTCAGAGCTTGACTGCTTCCGATGGGGTCCGATCACTAACGCTCCGAGCCTGCTCGACGGTGACGGCGGCTTCCCGCGCACCCTGCAAGACCTTTGGGATCACGCCGATCTTGACGAGGTTCGCCGCGAGAGCCGCGCCCAAATCGAACGGGCTGTGCTCTGGGGATTCGATGTCACTCATCTCACTACTCATATGGGGGCCATGCAGCAGCGTCCCGAGTTCTTCGATGTGCTGCTCGACTTGGCCGTAGAGTTCGATCTGCCTCTGCGTCTGGAAGGCAGCGATGCTGAACGCAACGCTGGCTTTCCGTTTCGATCTCTGGCGACAGCTCAAGGCGTGGTATTTCCCGACCATTTCAAGCTGGTTCGCGGCAACGCTCGTGAACATGTTGTCGAGCAGTTCTCTAACTTGCATCCAGGAGTCACCGAACTGTCGCTTTGCCCTGCGCTAGACGAACCAGAGATTCACGCTATTGATCCTGCGGCATCCGGTCGCGTTGATGATCTGGTGCTGGCGCTGTCGAGTGAACTGTCGGCGATGCTCAAAGAATCAGGGGCTATCCCGGTCGGTTATCAAGCATTACGCAGCGCTCAGCGACGAGCACGACACCGCATCTGATTTTACCCTTTGAACATGCTGGTCAGCAAAGACGCTGCCAAGCTTCGCGAAGCTGTTGTGAGCGCAACATCGCACGCCATCGGTCAAACAACAGCACTTGGTCACCCTCAAGCTTTATGCGACCCGACATGTAGGCCGCCTCCAGCGAGAGTTCGCCTCGCCAAACAAGCAGAAAATCCTGATAGTCCCCCGAAATGATCATGTCGGGTTGCCGATGTCGGCGAGGCTGCACGCTCAAGCGTCCGTTGTTCACCTCAAAATAAAAAGCGGCCGAGTCAGTCATCTCTGATGGCGCGCTGCTAATCAAAATCTGAGCCACTCCATCAACTGCATCAACACCTTCACGCGCTAGATCAACTTCGGCGAGTTCGGCTGCGAACGCCTCCAGCCAGCCGTCAGAGAGTGGCTCCGGCACGGTTCATGCCCGCCCGTTCTGAGCTTGCTGAGCCGCAACTTGAGACTCCTCAGCACGCAAGCCTTCAAACAGATCGCTCTCGGGCAGTTTCTCGGGTTGCGGCCCCCGAGCCAGCACATAATCGTCATAGGGGTAGATCGAACGCTCAATCTCTGGCGGCAAACCAAACCAAAAGCTTGACTCGGGGTCAACCTGGGTGGCGTGCGCCAGCAGCCCATCAAGCCGTGCGTCAGTGAAACCATGTATTGGCACTTGAGTAGTGATCTGTTCATCATCAAACGGCTGCTCAAACCACGACTCCTGATAAGGAGACTCCAAACCGAGCTCACCGAAAGCCTTATGACGTTCCACTAGGCGTTTACGTGACCAGAGCGTGTAATAGAGCTTTGAAACAGTCCACGGCTCTCCCAGTTCCAAGCGATACTGCGGATCACCGGCACGCTCAAAAGCGGGTACCGAAATGTCGTATACCCGCAGGTGATCGGGGTGCTGATACATGCCTTGATCCTCGGGGTAGGTAATCATTACCTGCGGCCGGTGCTTGCGTATCACCTCTACAAGACGGCCCACTGCCTCCTCGAAATCGGCTTTGGCGAAGCAGTCAGGATGCTCGTTGGCTTCAGAGCCTGCCATACCAGAGTCGCGATACCCGAGCATCACAACCTCGTCGTAGCCGATCACTTCAGCAGCCCGAGCCAGCTCCGCTGCCCTAACCTCTGCCAGCTTTTCGGCCATCCACGGCTGATCCAAAGCCGGATTCAGGATCTCTCCCTCCTCTCCCCCGGTGCAACACACCAAAACGGTATGCACCCCCTCAGCGTGATAGCGGGCGATGGTCGGAGCTCCTTTGGAAGCCTCGTCATCGGGATGGGCATGAACTGTGAGCAGGCAGAGCCGACCTTTGGAATTCGTGTCTGTGACCATGATTGATGAAACTAGCGGGGCAAAGGCTCAAGCGGTTCCAAAAACACTCCGCTGTCGTCATCTTTGTCGGTGAGCTGCCAGCCGCACATCTCCGCTAAACGATCACGGCCCTCATCTGGGCCACTGGCGATCACTGCGTCGCCAGCCATAATCCGCTGCTGGCCGTGAGGTCGATACCGGTATTGGCCGCTTCGGCGGATCGCCAACACGGTGAAGCCGGGCTCAATGTTGAGCCGCAGCTCACTCAGCATCCTTTGGTCGACTTCGGAACCCTCAGCCACCGGAAGATTCACCACCACTTCGTCGCTGTCACCGAGTGCCACAGCCAGAATCGGGTGAATCTGCTCTTGACGTTCGATGATCCACACCATCTGCTGAGCTTGATCGCCGATGTCCTCAGCCGCCTGCGACAAGTTCAGCAATCCTCTCAAACCGGAATGATCTACCCCGCCCCGTGCAGCGCTGAGCACCCATTCCTCTAGCTGGTCTTTCATCTCGTCAAGACGATCCTCAAGATGACGCACCTCAGCAGCGAGGCTCTCGTCGCGCAGCACCAGCGCCGAGTAAGCCAAGCCCACCGCTACTTCAGAGAGATCCTTCATCTCCACCAAAACGTTGACAGCACGATGCAGATCCGATGCGTGAGAGCCTTCAGGCCTCTCCGGCGGACACCAATGAGGCGAACCAGCGAGCTTGCGCAACTCGTCAATCCCGTCAGGCGAACCCCTCAAGAACAGCGCATCGTCAGGCACAACGACCGTGTCGCCGCGTATCTGAGTGATCCAGTCCCGCTCACGCCTTATCGCCATCACCCGCATTCCTACCTTGGCGGGCATTTCGTGATCAGACAGTCGTCGATGCGCCAGCAGCGACCCTTCAGACACCAGCACGCGGTGCGATACTTCTTCAGCAGCGCTCAACTCGGCCACCAACTCGGCGGGTATCCCCACCCGATGGGTGACAATGCGGGCGATATCAACAGCGTCATTAGCGATGCGTTCAATGGCTGACACGACTTGAAGCACCGACGACATCGGCTCGGCGTCACGAGGATGACGCACCGCCAGGGTGCAAACCGCTCTCATGTCATGCACGAGATCGCTCATGCGTTCTTCGAGTTCGCTCACCTCGTCGGCCATGTCAGGGTCGCCGAAGTAGAGCGCAGCGTATGCCAAGTCCACCATCAACTCGGAGGTGTCCTTGGCTTCGGCCAGCATCTCTCGCAGGTTGCGAGGCTTGTCTTCCATCAGGCTTCTCCTCGAATCATCGTAGGTCGCCGAAGCGATGTCGTGCCGATCACGCCAAACCCACCACAACGATGGCCACGATCAACGTGAAAGCGCCAGCCAGGTCAAGCGATGAGGTCACCACCGGTATGCCGTAGGTGTCGGGGTCGACACCGAAGCGCACCGCAGCAAGCGTTCCGTAGTAAGCGACCACCATGATCATCACTGTGGCTAGGAGCCCGCCGAACACTGCCACAGCTACCAGGTCAGCCAATGCGGGGCCGGTGTGCCCCGCCAAACCAGCAGCAACCGACGACACCAATCCGAGCAGAGCAAACACCGGGATCGCCAGCGCGAAAGTTGTTCCCAAATCAATACGTGCCCCGCCAGAAGGCAAAGCCGACGGCCGAGCCAGCCCAAGATGCAGTTTGGTGGACAGACGACTCGACAGCACCCCGCCAAGAGCGCCTGCTGTGCTCAGAAATCCTGGCAACATCACCAGCAGCGCCGGGAAAGCAACGAAATCATCGAGACGTTTCTCTACTGTGATTCCCGCCACCAGATCAAGCAGTCCCGCTAATACCAGCACCGGGATTGACTCGCGCATGATCCTGCGCAACTCACTCAGCCGGCTGCGCAACCCCCAGAAAGCCGATCCCACAGCCAGCAACGTCAGAGTCCAAGCAACTGCGGGCGTAAGGATTTCAAAGCCTGCAAGCTCAGCGGCCACCACCAGAGACGGCAACGTCACCACATCGCCCGACACCGTCACCATCGGCGCCACCACATTGTCAAGATCCCAGCCGAAGCGAACAGCGACTGCGGTGGTGGCCAGCGTGATCGCCAACACCACGAACGCTGCGATCACGCATCCCAACGCTGACACAACCACAAAGTCAGCAAGGCTCATCGTCGGCGAGACGTTAAACACCAATGCTGTGCCTTTGGCCATCACCGCAAGCACCACCCCGAGCCCGAGACTCAACGCCAGCGAGGCTGCAGCGTTTTGAGCCATCAGCGAGTCGCTTCGCCGCGACATTCGGAACGTGCCAGCGTGAATGGCGGTACCGAGACGGCTACCAAGCGCGCCGAAGATGTTGCCTTTGACTGCTATTGCTGCGGGAACTAACAGCAGCAAGCCCGGCAGTTCCTCAAGCGTGTCTGTGATTGATGCCAGTATCAGGCCAGCCACCAGACTGGCCACCGCAGCCAGCACTAAGGCAGCGAAGGCACTGCGAACCGCCAGCAACTCGCGCAACCAGCGCGGCTTGTTAAAAGCTTGGAGCTTTCGGCTCTGCGAAGCCATATCTATAAGTGTGCTCCTTAAAGGCTGCTCCGATGTGTGTGGTGTCAGCGCATTTAGCTACCGTGCAGGTCGTGGCGGTGATTGCTCTAGTCAACCAGAAGGGCGGGGTCGGCAAGACCACCACCACTTTGGGTCTAGCTTCAGCTGCCTGGGCGCGTCGAGTCCCGAGCCTTGTCGTCGACCTGGATCCGCAGGGCAACGCCACCACAGGGCTCGGCATCTGGGAAGCTGCAACAAACGTGGATGAGGCTCTTGCAACAGACCGTCCCGGCATTGCCGACACGTTGGCAGTGTCTTCAGCATGGCCACCAGATCAAGGCACCGCTCCTCGGGTGGTGGCGTCTACCACCGCTTTAGCAGCACGCGAACGCCAGCTCCTGTCTGATCCTGTGGGTGCTCAAGACCGTTTGAGGCTGGCGCTGTCGGGCTGTGACAACGACTTGGTGCTGATCGACTGTCCCCCGTCGCTTGGCTTGCTAACGATCAACGCCTTGTTCGCAGCCGACAAAGCTCTTGTTGTGACTGAACCCAGTGCTTGGGCATCCGACGGCGTGAGCGAGATCATGGGCACCATTGAGCGTGTCGCGGCTCGCAAACCTCTTGGACTTGAAGTGGCGGGGGTGGCTGTGAATCGCCTGGCTCGCACTCGGGATTCTCGCTACTGGAATGAACAACTCATAACCGACCACGGCGCGTTGATACTGCCACCGGTGCGGTTGCGCGCTGCTGTGGCCGAAGCCGCGGCACAGTCGTTGCCGATTCATGCTCTGCCGCCGCGCAAAGGCGCAGCCGAAGCGTGCGCGGAGTTTGATCAGCTCTACGATCTGGTGATCGCATCCAGCGCCCCAAACCTGGCTGATCAGGATTAATGATCGCAATGGTCTATGACCCTCAGCGGGATCGGCCCCGCAAACGCAGCAGCGTCGAAGATTCCTCGGTGGTTGACCGTTTATTAGATCCAGCCGACGATCAAGAACCTCTGGCTGAATCGTCCAACGCGTCCGGTTATGAGACAGCCGCACCGCCAAGCAGCGAAACGCGATCCTTTGCAGCGAGTATCCGCGAGCGCAAGCCTGGAACTGCCAACAGCCGGATTCAACAACTGTCGTTGCCGGTCTGGACGCTTGCAGCGGCTTCTACGGTAACGATTCTGGTGGCCCTGAGACTGCTCTACAAACTCCGCAAACGGGGCTGCGCCTAGCCTGGACCGGCCACCGGTAGCCAGCAAACTAACCGGCAGCTAGCAAATCAACAGGAAGCCATCTGCAACAGGCAGAACTTGCGTGAGCGCTAGCCAGCCATCTGCAACAGGCTCTGCTCTTCAGCAGCTCGCAACTCTTCACGCCGGGATATTTCGGCTTGACCCTCAGGGCAGCGTTGCGAGTAAGCGCAATAGCAGCAAAGCGGTCCTGGACGCACCTCGAAATCATCATTACTGCAAGATTCACCGATGGCTTCCCAGGTCACTTTGAACTGTCCAACAGCACCGTCAAGTTCACCGCTATCGACCTCGGTCGAAACGACCTTCTGACCCAGATAGAGCAGTTGCGCCCTAACAGGCTGTTCGCCAACTTCTTCAGCTATCGCTGCGGCATATAACAGCACCTGCTGCAGACGGCTAGCCGCGTAACGCAGCGACGGAGCACGACCCGACTTATAGTCGCTGATCACTAGACCGTCGCTGTCTGACTCAACCCGATCCACCACTCCCCTAAAAGGCACTCCGTCAAGAGTTGCCGACACATGCTGTTCGGTTGAGATCACCTCTACGTCGGATGGTTCCTCCAAATCCCAAAGACCCTCAACAGCGGTCCAAGCCGCCCAGCGGAAGTCAAACGCTGCATCTTCGTCAAGTCCCAGTTCAAGATATTCGTAGCTTTCGGCCATCTCCGGCCAGGCTTGCCTTGCGAGCCTGCGAGCGTCGTCTTTGCTTCGCCTGCCTGGATGCTGCTGCATGAGAAGCTCAAGCACTCGATGAGCGAACGTGCCCACCAAAGCCTCTCTACCGGGAGGGTCCGGCAGCCGCTCAACGTAGCGAAATCGCCAGCGGCGAGGGCATTGATCAAAGGTAGCCGCACTAGATGGCGACAACTGGCGCGGTGCGCTGGGGCTTCCATTCTCATCGGTGGCACCCACCTCATTGGGGTCATAGGTGTCACTGCTATCCACGAAAAGCTGCACGACTGTGTTCTAGTTCAACGGTGCGACAAAAGCTTGGAATTAGATGTCAAGAGTTGACTCATCAACCAGCGACGAGTTCTCAACCAGATAATCGCGTCGTTGCCCTACATCACTGCCCATCAACACATCAAACATAGTTGCCGCAGTGTCGGCCTGCTTGGCATCGGCCATGGTGAGCCTTCGCAGCGTCCGGGTGTCTGGGTCAAGTGCGCAGTAGCGAAGTTCGTCGGTGTTCATCTCACCGAGACCTTTGAACCGCTGCCATCTGATGTTCTCGCGGCGGCGTCTGCCCCGGCAAAGCTCGGTGGTGATCCGGTCGCGTTCTTCGTCGGAGTAGGCCCGATAAGTCTGTTCACCAACCCGAGCGGTATACAGCGGCGGCTGAGCCGAGAAAACCCGGCCCTGAATCAGCATCTCGCGCATGTAGCCATATATCAAAGTCAGCAGCAAACAGCGGATGTGGCTGCCATCAACATCAGCATCGCACAAGATCACTATGCGCCCGTAGCGGGCCGCGGCAATGTCAAACGCTTCGCCTGCCCCGGCGCCCACAGCAGTGAAGATCGCTTGAGCTTCAGCGTTGTCGAACACCTGCTTGGGGCTGGACTTAGCTGCGTTAACGATCTTGCCGCGCAAGGGCAGAATCGCCATGAACTCCGAGTCACGACCACGCTTGGCCGGACCAGCAGCCGAATCACCCTCCACTAAGATCAGCTCAGCTTCTGGGCCGTGAATTCGGCAGTCAGCGAGCTTGTCAGGCATACCGGTAGAGCCAAGACTTGCTGCTTTGCGTTTGGTGTCGAGCATCTGCTTGGAAGAAACCCGGTTAACCACCGCATCAGCGAGTTTGTCGCCGATGGACTTGACCTGTGAGCGAGGCCCTCCCCCCGGCTCGAACCATTCCTTGATTTGCTCATAGGTAACACGAGCGACGATGCCCTCAACTGCGGGCGTGCCGAGTTCTTGTTTGGTCTGACCACGAAATTGCGGCTCTGAGAAGGTCACCTTGACCGCCGCTACCAAGCCTTCCTGCACGTCGTCTTTGGTGGCACTGACCTTCACAGCTTTGCCGTTGCGGGTAGCAGCACTGCCGCTGCTGCGGACTAGGCGAGCCAGTTTGCGGTTGTCTTTGAGCAGCACACTGTTCACTGCTCGGGTCAGAGCCTTGTCGAACCCGGCTAGATGTGTGCCGCCTAAGCGGGTTGGGATCGTGTTCACAAACGACTCAACATTGCTTTCGTATTCCGAGACCCAGCGCAACGCAATATCGACAGTGCATTCGCGTTCGACTTCGGTGATGCGTCCGTTGACAGGAACCTTCTCAACGAAACGGTCGATGCCGTTGATCGTGATCACGCCGCTCACCACCGCAGCCTGCGATTGCTGTGAACGTTCTTTCACCATGTCGCTGACACCGCCGCGGCTAACGAACTCAAACGGCTCGCTGCTTTCGCCTGCACGGTTGTCGACCACAGTCATCCGCAGACCCGGCACCAGATAACAAAGTTGGCGAGCCCTGGCGCGTACTTCTTCAGCATCAATGCGAGCATCAGGGGTAAACAGCGCAGTATCGGGCCAGAACCGCACTCTTGTGCCTGTTGCTTTAGTGCGCCGCTTATCTGGGCGGACATCGTGGCTGGGCTTGAACTTGTTGCCGTTGAAGTGCCCCGGCTGCTGATCCTTGAAACTCAACTCATGGAAATAGCCGTCACGGCGAACCTCCACATCAAGACGCGCTGACAGGGCGTTCACAACCGAAGCCCCAACGCCGTGTAAGCCCCCAGAAGCCTTGTAGGCACCTTCGCCGAACTTTCCACCAGCATGGAGTTCAGTGAACACCACCTCAAGAGCTGACACGTCACGATCGGGATGTTTGCCCACCGGGATGCCGCGCCCGTTGTCAGCGATTTCGACTGAGCCGTCACGGCGCAGAGTCACTTCTACTTTGGTGGCGAAACCCGCAGCGGCTTCGTCCACGGCATTGTCGATGATCTCCCAGACAAGATGCATCAAGCCTTCGGAGCCGTTGCCGCCGATGTACATCGCCGGGCGTTTGCGTACAGCTTCAAGACCTTCAAGAGTCTCAATTGAGTCGGCATCATAAGCAGCACTGGCGGCATCGGCGGCATTGGCGGCGGCAGCAACAACGCCAGCATCATCCGCAGCAGAAGTATCGCTAACGCCAGCAACAGCAGAAGTATCGCTAGCGCCAGAAACTTCGCTAGCGACAGCAAACTCATCGGTTACAGCACCGGCGCAACCAGCCACGGCGGAACCAGCCACGACGGCTGAGCCAGTCGCTTCGGCTTGCAGTGCATCTGGGGATTCCAGCAGCAACGGCAGTGTTGCCGTGTCGGCAGGCGACACAGACGAAGGAGTCACGTCACCACCTCGACGGCGCCAGCATGTGAATGCTCCGCTCGAATCTCTTAGGCGAACGATGACGAGCTGTGGGCTCAAGTCGCACCGATACTGGGTTCGGGTCGATCTTGCGAGGATCTTCGTCTTGTCCCATCAGCGCCAACAGCGCCTCGCCAGTGTTCACCATTGCAGCCGCGACCGATTCGCCCGGCGCGAGCTTCACCGCTAACAGCCCCTGAGAGCCTCTGCCTTGCGTCGGCAGTTCCGAACAAGGTGTGGCCGCAATGCCGCCGGTTTTGTCGTTGCTGGTCGCCAGCACCAGTATCGGATCACCCTGTGATGCTTCAGCTACGACAGCGCCTGCGCCTACTGCTGTCGCATCGGCACGGAGCTTTATTCCCGCAACTCCCGACGCGGCGCGGCGCTGCACCCGAACCGAAGCGGCTTCGATCCTCAACGCCCGACCGTCGCTAGCAGCCAGAACCAGTTCGGCACTATCAGGTGCAGTAAAGGCGCTGACTACCTGATCACCGTCAACAAGAGCCACCAGCGACCCAGGCAACGCACCGTCGAACACTTCGGCTACGTCAAGGCGCTTAATTACCCCGCGCTTGGTTACCAGCACCAGCTTGGGGGGAGCTGTGCCACCTAGCAGCCGAGCACTGCTATCACCAACAACAGCCAGGATCGTCTCTGCTGATTCGAGGCCAAAAAGCCCCTTGGCGTCAACACCTCTAACCCGATTGTTAGCAGCCTCAACGCCAGCACAGCGCACAGGCAAGGCTCGGCCTTTACTTGTGATCGCAGCCAGCAAAGCCCCAGTTGATGTCACTACGCTAGCTGCGATCAGATCATGTCTCCCTGGCGATGCACGCCGGTCGCCTTTGAGCGGCGAACGACCAATGTTGCCGCTTGTTGACACGGTAACAACGCAAGCAATGTCAGGCCCAACGTCTGCTTCGGTGCCGTCACTGGTGCCAGAGCCCACCTCGCCTCTGGAACTAGCGGCAAGCTCACGATCAGCCTCAGCAGCCGTGACTATCCGACTGCGGCGCGGTCGGCCATGATCATCAACTATGCGGCGCAGTTCCTTGCGCACAATGGCACGCTGTTTGCGGGTGCTCGCCAAGATTTCGCTGTATTCGGAGATGTCAGCGCGCAAGCTCGCGGCCTCAGTGTCAAGTTTGGTGCGCTCAAGCGCCGTGAGACGTCGCAGCGCCATGTCAAGTATGTGCGTGGCCTGCACTTCCGAAAGCTCGAAGCGGGCAATCAGTTCGTCTTGAGCAGCCGCCGCGTCAGCACTGGCACGGATCAACGCCACCACTTCGTCGATGTTGTCAAGCGCCGTGATTAGCCCTTCCACGATGTGCAGGCGTTCGGTGGCTCGCTGCAGCCGATAGCGGGTGCGCCGAACCACAACCTCAAGGCGGTGAGACACGTAATGCTCACACAACCGTCGCAGACCCACAGTGCTGGGCACACCGTCTACTAACACCACATTGTTGATGTTGAGGCTCTCCTCTAAGGGCGTGTGCCGGTAAAGCTCTTCAAGCACCGCAGCCGGGTCCACTCCAGGCTTGAGATCGATCTGGAGTCGCAGGCCGTCCATGTCGCTGAGATCGGCGATGCCTCTGACTCCAGTTAGACGCCCGGCGGTGAGCAGTTCAGTAATGCGCGACACCACCCGCTCGGGCCCCACCTGATGCGGGAGCTCGGTGACTATCAACGCCTGACGCTGGCGGGTAACTGCTTCGACGCTGAGACGGGCTCGCATCCGCACAGAACCTCGACCAGTCTCGTAGGCATCTTGCAGCGCTTCGTCGGCTACCACGATTCCGCCACCCGGGAAATCAGGGCCTAGCAGCACTTTCATCAGTTCATCGGCGGTGGGTCTGCGGGTGCTGCTCATTACAAGCTCAATGGCTTCACAAACCTCGGCCAGATTGTGAGGCAACATGCTGGTAGCCATACCCACAGCAATCCCCGAAGTGCCGTTGACCAACAAGTTGGGCAGTGCGGCGGGCAGAACCGCAGGCTCGGTGTCTTCAGAGTCATATGTCGGGCGGAAATCAACGGTGTCTTCATCGAGTTCTCCGACCATGTCCATGGCCGCGGCACTGAGACGGCATTCGGTGTAGCGAGCCGCAGCGGGTGGATCATCAAGGCTCCCGAAATTGCCTTGCGGATCAACCAGAGTGACCATGCGGCTGAAGTCCTGACCCATCCTCACGAGCGTGTCGTAGATGGCGGCATCGCCGTGAGGGTGGTAACGGCCCATCGTGTCACCCACCACCCGAGCCGATTTGCGGTAGGGAGTCCCTGGGCGTAAGCCCATTTGCAGCATCGACCACAGCACCCGACGCTGCACAGGCTTGAGACCGTCACGAACGTCGGGAATAGCCCGCGAAGTGATAACCGACAACGCATACGCCAAAAACGAGTCGCTCATCTCTTCGGCCACCGAGATGTTGTCAACTTGGCGCGCTGGCACAGGGTCAAGGGTCGCGGTGATCAGTTGCTGTTGTGGTGACACAGTCGTCTCCAAGCTCTAGTTCTTCTCAAGATTTTTCATGTGCCGCTGGCCGCTGCTGACTTAGCCCGCCAGGGATTCAGGTGCGACTCACCGTTGAGACCGAAGGTAGCGGCTGAGAGCCACAGCTTCAGTGACCCTCTCCCCCCTCCTCTTCCCCTCCCCCGCAGCGATCCGACCTCGGAGGCGTAGCCGACCTCAATGAGTAGTCATTGTCGCTTACGCAACAGACCCTAACGGCGGCTTCGCTGCCTATCGTAAAGCGATGAACTCTCAGGCCCTCATCAAACGGGTCGAGATCACCGCAACGCCTGCTCGCTTGAGCGCCGCTGCGCCAATACTGGCAACGATCTAACCAAAGATTGAGAGACACCATGCCCGGACCTCTTGACGGCATCCGCATCTTGGAGATGTCAGTGGCTGTCACCGGCCCGCTCGCAGTAGGCCTGCTTGTTGATCAGGGGGCCGAGGCGATCAAGGTGGAGGAGCCTCGCTTCGGCGATCAAGGCCGCTATGTGGGCGTGGCTTCCGGCGGGATTTCGGCCATGTTTCAGATGTGCAACCGCGGTAAGCGTTCTGTTGCTGTGGACTGCACTCATGCGCAGGGGCGCTCAATAGTGCTTGAGCTTGCAGAGCAGGCTGACGTGTTCGTGCAGAACATGCGCCCTGGGGTGGTTGACCGGCTCGGCTTGGGTTACGACACCCTTTCGGCGCGCAATCCTGACATCGTCTACGCCTCTATCTCGGGGTTCGGCCCTGACGGCCCGTATGCGCAGCGCCGAGCTTATGACGCTGTGATCCAAGCTCAGTCGGGTCTGGTCGGCAGCCAAACGGGGCTCAACGACAAGTCGCCTCGCTTTTTGCGCCAGGTCGCAGCCGACAAGATCACCGCCTACACAGCTGCTCAGTCCATCACTGCGGCGCTTTTCGCCCGTGAGCGAGGTGCCGGAGGCCAGCACATTGAGTTGGCGATGCTTGATTCTTCGGTGGCTTTTCTGTTTGCTGATTCAGCAGCCCATGAAGTGGCGCTTGACAATCAGCAGCGACATCTCGCTCAGTCATCGGCTGCCTATCAGCGAGCGATCGCTTTGGCTGACGGGCATATGGTGGTGACAGCACTCACCGACGACGAGTTCCACGGCATGACCAAAGCCTTCGGTGTTGACTCAAGCGACCCGAGTGTCGCCACTATGGGCGCTCGCCAACGCAACAAAGAGCAAACCAGCGACGTTTTTCGTGCGGTTCATGCTGCCGCTGCTGAAATGCCGTTGGCACAGGCTGTTGAGGCTTTGGATCGTTATCAGGTGCCTTTCGGTGTGGTGCTAGGAGTGGAAGACCTAGCCAGCGATGCTCAGGTGATCCACAACCGGCTATTCAGCGAGCATGATCATCCGGCTATGGGCAGGGTTCGTCAGCCGCGGCCAGCGCCGCGCTTCTCGGTCACCCCAGCAGAGTTACGTGAACCTTCATCGCCGATTCACGGTCAACACACCGACGATGTGCTCACCGAACTGGGCTGGGGAGACCAGCTTGAACAACTCCGAGCCGACGGTGTAATCAAATGAGCGGCTTGGACAACGATTCGGCTTCAGTGTCAGGAGATGATGCTTCGGGGGATGCTGCTTCACTAGCGCAGCGGGAGTTGCTACCCATTGAGAAGTGGCGGCAACAGTTCATAGAAGGCAGCGAAGCTCCAGCTGTTCCTGCGGCCACTGTGGTGGTCTTGCGCGATAGTGCAACCGGGCCTGAGGCACTGATGCTGCATCGCAATTCGCGCCTTGCTTTCGGTGGGATGTGGGTGTTTCCTGGCGGACGGATTGATGACGAAGACTATGACAGCACCGGCGACTTGCTAGTAGCCGCTCGCACCGCAGCAGTCCGTGAAACCCACGAGGAAGCGTCGCTGGTGCTTGATCGTGAACGTCTGGTGCATTTCTCTTACTGGGTGCCGCCTGCTGCCGCACCGAAGCGTTTCGCTACTTGGTTCTTTGCTGCATCTGCACCTGATGATCCGGTGCGTGTCGATGAAGCTGAGATCATTCACCACGAGTGGATGACCCCCAGCGAGGCGCTGAGGCGCTGCGCTGCTGGCGAAATCGAGTTGATCGCGCCCACCTGGGTAACGCTGCACAATCTTTGTGGATTTGCCACCGTGGATGAGATGCTGACAATGCTGAGCCAGCAGCAGCCGCGGGACTATTTGACCCATCTAGCTGACGGTGCCCACGGGCCAATCTGTATGTGGCACGGTGACGCTGGCTACGAAAGCGGTGACGCTTCACTGCCAGGCCCACGACACCGCCTAGAGGTAACTCCTAACGGCTACCACTTCGACAACTCCGGCTGCCATTGATCCACTCTCCTGAGCGCAACTCTCCCATTCGCTCAATTTTGCCTCATGAACAATGCCACAAGTTGTGCCGCTTGACATAAAGCGCTCTATCTGAAAACATCCTGGCACAGTCGAAGGGGAGGTCACTTGTGAGGCTCAACCGACAAGCCCCAAGACACTGGCAGTTGCAACTGCTAATCGTGATGCTCTGCGTCGGCTTGTATGGCTTGTTCGGTTTTCCGTCTCTTGGTTCGCCAGAACCTGAAAAAGCAGACGCACAGAACTGCCCATATGGTATGTGGAGTAACGGCACCTGTCGCGCTTGTCCAGTGGGGGAGGTCTGGATCGGTGGGACGGGTTGCGTCGTATCCAATGGTTGTTCATCACTCAACCATCGCCACGGCAGCTATGGCTGTCATCGGATCACGCAGTCGCACACAACGACAACCACAACCACCGCGCCACCACCAACCACCACAACAACCCCATGCCCATCTGGCAAGCACCGACACGCCTACAGCCCCGCATGGTGCCACCCCGATGATCACCTAACCCGCCCA
>JAPYNU010000023.1 GCA_028283245.1 Candidatus Aldehydirespirator catecholifindens
CATATACACCGGCGAAACCCCCATACAAAGAAACCTGGTGGTTTCGAAACGGGTGAACAGATTTAGAGATGCCGCCACCGTCGTAACCGGCTGCGGGCAACAACAAGCTCAGCTCAGAAACGCAAGCGCCACAACAGTGACAGCATTAAAAGCAACATGAGAACAAAGCGCCGCAGCGATGCGGCCGGTGCGCTGCACCAACACGGCATGCGCTATTGCGATCACTAGCAGCGCAGGGAACTGCAGCGCCTGAAAATGCACCACGGCGAAAGCCAGCGAAGAGATCACCAGCGCCACCGTTGCCCCCAAGCGGTCACGTAGAGCACCTTGCAGCAGGCCGCGAAAGAAGATTTCTTCGGTCAGCGGTGCCATTACCACAGTCATCGCCACCAGCGCTGCGAACCCCCAGGGTGAGTCAGCCAGATCAACCAGCTCTCTGGCAGGGGCTTCCACATCCAGATCATCGAACACTTGCAGGATCGGCCAATACAGCACCGGCAGCACCACTAGCTGCAAACCCAAACCGACGGCTATACCAAGCGGCACATCAACGGGTTTGATCCTCCAACCGAGCTGCTCAGACCAGTTCAAGCCGCGCCGTCGAGCCAAAAGCGGAGTGCCGATCAGGCCGAACCACAAAGGGATTTGCAACAACAGCAGCCAACCCAAGCCGAGATCTGCGGCCATGTCGTCGCTGTTGTCAAATCCGGCGGCTGCCATCACCATAATCGCGCCAGCCACGCTCGCCAAGAAACCCGCCGACCATCCAACCAGAGCCCATTTCAAACGAACGCCAGCAGGCATCGCAGCGGGCATAGCGGTGGGCAAATTACTCTCCACTGTTCGTAAAGCTCCAGTAACAGCGCCTAACCACATACGACAAAGGTTTGCCTGCTTGCATCACGGTTGAGGCTAAAGCAAGAGCCAGCGCGCAAGAACCGCGCAAGAACCAACAACGACGCGTGGACTCAAGGCGTATCCGACTAGCCTGAGCAGCGTGGCTGACAGCGCTCCACCCCCTCCACCTCCCCCGTCGCCTGTCGGCGGCGACAGTCGCCGGTCTAACTCTTCGCGCGATAACACCAGCTCCTCTAGTTCTTCCAACTCGTCAAGTTCTTCGGATCGGCCACGTCGTTCACGACTGATCATTTGGGTGATGATCGCTGCGATCATCGCGATCTTTGTGGCAACCACGACACTTTCCGACGACAACGGCGAAGAGATTTCATATCCCGACTTCTTGGAGCGTGTCACCCAAGGCGAGATAGTTAAAGGCACTTACAACAACAACAGCGGCAGCATCAAAGCCACAGCTGTTGACGGCACCGAATACAAGTCGAACGGCCCGTTGCCGCTACCCGACACCGACACTGCTGTGATCAATGACAGCGTCGCCGAGTTCCGCTATGAAACCCCATCCACGAACTTCTTCTTGTCGCTGTTGCCGCTGCTGTTGCCAATCGGGCTGCTGATCCTTTTCTTTTGGTGGATGCAGCGCCGAGCGCAGGGGCAGGTGGGCAGCATCATGTCGATTGGGCGCAGCCGCGCCAAGACCTACTCCACCGAACGGCCTGGAACTACCTTTGAGGATGTAGCTGGCTACGACGGTGTCAAGCAGGAAATCACCGAGATCGTCGACTTCCTCAAGATGCCGGAACGTTTCGCGCAGATCGGCGCGCGGGTACCCAAAGGGGTGCTGCTGGTGGGGCCTCCCGGCACCGGCAAAACCCTCATCGCCAAGGCGGTGGCCGGTGAGGCAGGCGTGCCTTTCCTTTCGGTAACGGGCTCTGACTTCATGGAAATGTTTGTGGGAGTGGGAGCTAGCAGGGTGCGTGACCTGTTTGAATCGGCGCGCAAAATGGGCAAAGCCATCATCTTCATTGACGAGGTTGACTCCATCGGACGCAAGCGTGGCGCTGGGCTCGGTGGCGGCCACGACGAACGAGAGCAAACGCTCAATCAGATGCTCTCAGAAATGGACGGCTTTGAGGGTTCCGAAGGCATCGTGATGATGGCCGCCACAAACAGGCCCGACATTCTGGATCCTGCCTTGCTGCGACCGGGACGTTTTGACCGTCAGGTGGTGGTGCCGCTTCCAGAGCTGCAAGATCGTCACGACATCTTGAAAGTGCATGTCAAAGGCAAGCTCACCGCAGACGACTTGGACCTGAACGTGGTGGCGCGCGGTACGCCAGGAATGAGCGGAGCAGATCTCGCCAACCTGATCAACGAAGCCGCCCTCTATGCAGTGCGTGAAGGCGATGACGAGATTGCGGCCCGTCATGTGGAGATGGCGCGCGATCGTGTGCTGATGGGTCAAAAACGCGAGTCACTGGCACTGTCCAACGCCGAAAAAGAAGCAATCGCCTATCACGAAGCGGGCCATGCCGTGTGCGCCTCGGTGCTGCCGACAGCTGATCCGCTTCACAAGGTGACGATCATTCCCAGCGGCATGGCGCTCGGGGTCACCATGCAGCTGCCTGAAGAAGATCGTCACATTTACCGCTCGGACTACATTCTTGACCGTTTAGTAGTGATGTTCGGCGGACGTATTGCTGAGGAACTGGTGTTTGGAATTGTCAGCACCGGCGCTGCCGACGACTTGATGCGCGCCACGGCTCTAGCACGCTCAATGGTCAGAGAATGGGGCATGTCCAATGAGATTGGTCCGATGGCTTGGGGATCACAGAATCAAGTGTTCCTCGGCGAGGACCTAGTGCAGACCCGTGACTACAGCGACGAAACCGCAAGGGTGATCGATCAAGAGACCGAGCGGATACTACGCGAGCAGCAGGACCGCTGTCGCCGAACCCTCAACGATTATCGCCACGGACTTGACTTGGTGGCGAGAGCTCTGCTGGAACATGAGACGATCAGCGGCGAAGAGGTGGATCGCCTGATCACGGTTTCACGCAACGGCTCGCAAGCTTCCAGCTTGGCCGGTGACACCGCAGGCAGCATCTCAAGCAGCGGTTCCTAACAGTACTGCCAGTTCAAAAAGGGCAGTGCTGCTCAGGTCAGAAAGTATGGGTCAGATTTAGCGGATCGTTTCGACCGATATCGGCTCTTCGACAGCAGCGCCGAGCGAAGCCGACCTTGAGGTAAGCCCCAGCAGTTCACGGCCCACGATCACCGGTGACGAAGCGTCTACGGCCACGGTAAAGCGATCTCGTCTGACTGTCTCTCCCATCGGCCCTAACTGAAGAACGCGGCTGCGTCTGGGGCCTATCTCGACAGTGTGCAGCACTTCACCGTCGACGCTGATCGTGGCCTCAACGATCCCCGACGCTGACGGATTAACGATCGTGAGCGCCCCGCTGGCTGACGTGGTTGCTGACAGTTCACGCTCGGAGGTTTCTACCGGCACCAACCAGAGCCTTGAGGCACCGTCAGCACCGCTGGTAGCAGCCGATCCGGCAACGCTGTCAACATCAGCCCCGACAGCTGCGAGGCCGGGGCCCTCGGCGAGATCATCTTCAGCGGGCTGATCTTCAACGGTTGAGTTAACAGTGACGCTGGTGATCGAAGCGGTTACCGCTACTGCATTGAGTGAACGTGCCGCCAGGCTGAAACTGCCGATGCCTGCAAGTCGCGCCTGCTCGGACAAATCAACCAGAGCAGTCCTACCAGCACGTACCGTCAACTCAATCGGGCTCACCCGCACCGCTGGATCTTCGGCAAGGATCTCTAGGTCAACTTCGGCGATTTCGTTAGCGGATGGGTTGGACACTGCCACAATGTCGCGGCGTCCAGGCCCGACACCAGACACCGGAAGATGCCAGAGCTGGGCCGTGCCGGGCGCAGCTGGCGCGGTGCGTATGCCGCTGCCAGCTTCGGGGCCGTCAGCGATCTGAATCCATGAGACAGCCAAACGACCCGAAGCGACGTTGATGAAAGCAGCGACAGTGGCTGCAACAGTCACCTCATCGGTCACATCCACAGCTACCACACGCTGAGCAGGAATCACCAGCCCCTCAAGCGAATCACGACCCACATCGGCGGTTAGTTCAATGTCGGCCACGGCAACATCTGGGAAAGGGTTGAGCAGCATCAACACGAACCGCTCCCCCTCCACCGCGGCACGGGTGGCACCATTGGAGACAACCCAACTGTCAGCCACCCGCGTCAAACATAATGAACGCCCCAAGCCTGCCTGCTGGGCGGTCAGTATCTGCTCCACTATCAAATCGTGGCTTCTGGTCTCGACTATCGCCCCGACCCAGGAAACGTCCGGCGCAGCATCCGACGGCCGTACCAAAGCCTGACCTCTAGGCAGCAGATCAACCGTCTGAGACACTGGATCACCGGCATCTGAACCCCCTGAAAGCACCGAAACTTCGACGCTGCGCGGTTCGTCGGAAGCGTTACTAATCAAAATCGTCAATTCGGCCGGACCCGACGGCCCGCTCCCGCCTGGGCAAAACCAGGTATTGACCGCTGCGACAGGCGCGGCCATTGACGGAAGGTAACGATCCGCTGAGTTTGAACGCGGTCGGTCAGGCAAATCAATCAGCACTCCAGCTGTAATCAAACCGGCAATACCAAACAAGGCGATCAGACGCAACGAACGCATCATTAACGACTAACACGGCGTCGCAGCCAAACAAGCGCCAGCATCAAAGGCGTTGCAGCGCCGATTACTTGACCAGCTTTGCGCCACCAAGGCGGCGCATAAGACAGTTCAACCACACCGCCGGATACGGGCTGGAATGCTTGCGTCCAAGCCAGCGCCTGGCGTCTAGTCACAGTTATGTTGCTGTCATTTCCGTCGGGCTGCACAGTGTCATCGGCTTGCAAGGTCATGCGCCAGCCGGGTCTCGGAGTTTGGCTCACCAGTATCTCAACACCCTCAGGAATCTGCGCGCTCCACGGTGGTCCTTCACCAGAGAACAGTGCCGAACCGGTCGGCAACCGATTACTCTCAAAATCATCAAAATCTGTGATCCCGGCATCGAAATTCGGTGGGTAAAGCGCCCTCATCGGCACCCAGGCGGTGTTGACGAACATGTCCACGGCGCTGTTGGTGCCCTCCACCAGTTCAAGATCTAGTTGGCTGCTCATACCCGCAGCCAGATTCGCGGGTATCGGCCGAGCATCAGTAGCGCTTGAGAAAGGTGCCGAAGCGAGACGGTTCAACAACACCACGTAACGCACCCCCAGACTGCTGAGCAAGCGCCCGGCGCGTGCCGTGCCGCCCTGCTCAACCCGCGCAATCACCGACTCAAAAAGTTCGGCGCTGCCTGGATCAAACGGCACCCCACGATCAAGCAGTGTCACCGAATCGCCGTGGCTAACTCCCCAGGCAACCTCAGACGCGAAACTGTGACCCTCCATAGGCAAGAACTCGGGTGCACCAATCCACAACACCCGATACGCGCCTTCCAGAACCGGAGACTCGAAACGTAACGCCGAATGATGATCGCCTTCTGCCAAACCCCAGCGGCCTGTCTCCAAAGAAGTGACGCTGCTTGCGACCAGCAGCAGCGAAGCCAGAGCCGTCACTGGCACCAGCACCTGACGCCAACCAAAATGATTGAAGCGCAGGTCGTGCTCTATTGAAAGCACCGCCATGCCACATAATCCAGCCGCCGCCGCAGCCGCAGGTGCTAGCAGCAGTTGCAGGTCGGGCAGTCCGAATGGCAAAACTCCTCGCTGCGCGGCTAGCGCCAAACCCCAAGCCGTAATCGCCACCATCCAGAGACGAACCGCCTGCTCTAGGCGCCAGCCCCTGCCGATCAGCAGAGGCAAAACCATCGGCGCTGCAAATAGCCAAACCAGCCAGGCAGCTTCGTCGTCGCCAGCAGCGAAACGCAGAATCTCACTGAAGGAAACATCGCCAGCCGATCCGTTGCGTCCGTCAGCGACAAACGCCCAGTCAGGACCCGATGCCAGCAGATCCAAGATTGTCGGCAACGTCAACAACGCAAATACAGGCAACGCCAACATGACCGACAACGCCAGACGCAGTGTTGACTCTGGGCGTCCCGCCAGCAGGCTGCCAGCAAGCAGACCCGCAGCTATCACAAGCACTAGTCCCGCAGCAGCGGGAACCACCATGGCCGCTAGACCAGCAACGATCCCCAACGACGTTGCTGCACTGAAGCGGCGCTGTGATCCAGTGCGACTGCTGCGAAACGGTGCAGCCCCAGAAGCTCGCAATAACTCTGCTAACAGCCAGGGAGCGACTGCGTAAGCAACCAGACCAGCCAAAGACCCACCCGACACCGACACTGGCATCAAAGGAAGCACCAGATAAGCAACTAGTGCCACCACCTGAGCCCGACGTGAGCCTGTTGCGGCCAACAACCGATAAGCACCGAGCAATCCAGCAACGATCAACATAATCAGGCCGAACGTGCGGATCATTTCCATGCTGGCGATACCGGCACCCAGCAGCCCCAAATAAACAACAACACCAAGATTCGATGACGGAGCGCCGCCGTTTCGGTGGCTCCAACCACCCCACCACTGCTTAAGCAGGTCAATGCCGCTATCGGGCAGAGCCGCAAAATCTGCTACTGCGGGAACACCTGAAGTGATAAAGCGGCGAGAGCCGAACACCACGAAACCCAGCACCATGATCCAAGCGATCCAAACCCATCGCGAAGTTCCTGTGCGCAAACCGACGAACAAACTGCGTCCACTGCCAAGACGACCGATGGTTTCTTGAGCCGAGCGCCGTCTCAGCACCGACAGCAGACGCAAACTGCCCAAATACTGCAAAGCGGTCACATCGGCTTGACGCACCAAACGAACCCGAGCGTTGACTTGACGGCGCCGCATTATCAGACGAAGCCGTCGCAAGTTCCACACCCAGGCACCAATCACGTCGCCTGCGGCACCAAAACGTGCGGTAAACACACGTAGCAAAACTTCCATAAAAGACATCAACGCCAACAGTGGCAACAGCAGCGTCAGCGAGATACGCCCGTGGTTGACGAGCATGGCTCGCAGCGCGTGACGTGCTTTGGTGCGTCTGGCATCGTCAACGCCCGTACGCGAAACCAGATCTTCACGGTGTCGCGCCACAGCAGCGCCCACGAACATGACACGAGATCCGGCCATTTGTGCGCGCCAGCAGAAGTCGACATCTTCGCCGCGGAAGGTCATTCCGGCATCGAAACCGCCGAGTTGAGCAAACAGGCTGCTGCGCACTAGCAGCACCGCTGAAGGCAAAGCGAACACATCGCTAACACCGTCGTGTTGCTCCTGGTCAAGGTCTTGGCTGGCGACACGCTCAGCAGGAAAAGCGAAACGGTCAACGTCGTAGCCAGCGTGCTGGAGTATTTTGGGCTGGTCCCATTCGACGATCTTGGGGCCAACCACGCCCGCTTTGCTTCGTTGCGCTTCAGCCACGAGAGTGCTGACCGTGTCAGGGGCTAATGCCACATCGTCATGGCACACCAGCAGGTAATCCTCTTCAACGCGGGACCGCAGAATCTCATTAGCGGCATGGGCAAAACCAACCGCAGCACCAGCGTCAATCACAGTGGCGTTGGCGATAATCCGCGAGACTTTTGCTGCCACGCCACAAGAAGCAGCATCAATAACGGTGACACTCAAATGCGGATAATCCTGCAAAGACAAAGATTCGAGAGTTTCGTCGAACCAGTCACCAGGATCATGAGCCACTACCACAGCGCGCACCGTGCAGGGTCGGGTGTCACGACCATCGGCTGCTTGACCGGCAGGATTGTCCTGCGAGGCTGACGGAACTTGTGCTATTCGCGAGTTGATGCGCCGAGGCTAACGGCCACCGGTGACCCACAACAGCAAAGACCGACTTGCAACCTCAAACAGGCGCGCTTATTGCGCTTTGGCCCGACGCGAACCTGAGGCTCTAGTCTGCGTCTATGCGTGCTCTCGTCACAGGTGCCACCGGATTTGTGGGGCTTCACCTCGTGGATCACCTGCGCGCCATGGGCGACGAGGTGCAGACCAGCGAAGCTGAGGTAACCAACCCCGCAGCGCTGGAAACAAACTTCGAACGTTCCAGCATTGATGTGGTTTATCACTTGGCCGCTCAAGCCGATGTGCAAGCCAGTTTCATGGATCCGGGCACCACTCTGCGGGTCAATGTCGAAGGCACAGCCAACGTGCTTGAGGCTTCGCGGCGAGCTGAGGTTGGGCGCGTGTTGGTGGTCAGCAGCGCCGATGTCTACGGACGGGTTGATCCTCAGGATCTACCACTGGCCGAAACGGTAGAGATGCGTCCAGTTAGTCCTTACGGTGCCAGCAAAGCCGCAGCCGAAATGGTTTGTATACAGGCTGGCCTAGGGCGCGGCCTTGACGTGGTGCGAGTGAGGGCGTTCAACCATCTCGGACCCGGCCAAAGCGACCGATTCGTTGCAGCGGCTTTGGCTTCAAGGGTCGCTACCAACGAACGAAACGGCGCCGAGACAGTGAGGGTCGGAAGCCTGCAAGCGAGACGAGATTTCACCGACGTGCGTGATGTGGTTCGTGCTTACAGACTCTTAGCCGAACACGCAGACGCAGGTGAAGTCTTCAATGTCTGCTGCGGTACTGCTTTGAGCGTCGCCGAGTTGGCGCAGCAGCTTGTTGATCGGGCTGCTCACCCTATGCGTCTAATGAGCGACGGCAGCCTGATCCGCCCCGTGGATCTTCTAGAGCTAAGAGGCGACCCGTCCAAACTGCGGCACGCCACCGGCTGGCAGCCCGACATTACCCTGGAACAAACACTTGATGACCTGCTCAATCATTGGCGCCAAAAACTCGCTAAATCGTCATGGCCCGCCGCGCCCTGATCACAGGCATTACCGGCCAGGACGGCTCGTATCTGGCTGAACTACTGCTCGCAAAGGGCTACGAAGTGATCGGCATGGTGCGGCGCTCCAGCATCGTCAACTATGAGCGCATCGCACATATCCAAGACAGCATCCGCATCGTCACCGGAGACTTGCTTGACCAGGTGTCAATGATCGAAATCCTGCGCACTTTCCGGCCTGATGAGGTTTACAACCTGGCAGCGCAATCGTTCGTGCAGACCTCTTTCAGCCAGCCGGTGCTTACCGGAGAAACCACGGCACTGGGAGTGACACGCATACTTGACGCGATCCGCCTCGTCGACCGTGACATCCGTTTCTATCAGGCCAGTTCATCAGAAATGTTCGGCAAAGTGCAGGAAGTCCCCCAAAACGAGCGAACGCCTTTCCATCCGCGCAGCCCTTACGGGGTAGCCAAGGTTTACAGTCACTGGATCACCGTCAACTACCGGGAGTCATACGACCTTCATGCAACGTCAGGGATTCTGTTTAACCATGAAAGCCCGCGCCGGGGAATGGAGTTCGTAACCCGCAAAATCACGCACGCCGCAGCTCAGATCAAGCTGGGCTTGAGCGACGAACTGCGTCTCGGTAACCTCGATGCCGAAAGGGACTGGGGCTACGCAGGCGACTATGTGGAAGCCATGTGGCAGATGCTGCAACAAGACGAACCCGACGACTATGTGATCTGCACAGGCAAGACCCACTCGGTGAGAACATTATGCGAATCGGCTTTTGCTCATGTGGGGCTGGACTATCGCGACCATGTCGTTACCGATGAGCGTTTCATGCGCCCCGCTGAAGTGGATCTGCTGGTGGGCGATTCGTCTCACGCCGAAGCCACATTCGGATGGCACCCCAAAACCTCGTTCATTGAGCTGGTGCAACTGATGGTGGATGCCGATCTGGCGCTGCTGAAATGAAACAACGATGATCACAGTCATTGCAGGTGGTGTGGGCGCGGCTCGTTACCTGACCGGCCAACTGCAAGTCACTCCAGCGCCTGAAGTCACGGCTGTAGTCAACGTTGCCGACGACGTGGAACTGCACGGCCTGCACATCAGTCCCGACATCGACACCGTCATCTACACGCTTTCGGGTGCCATCGACCGCAACCGTGGTTGGGGGCTGGCTGATGAAACTTGGAACGCTTTGAATGAACTGCGCGCATTGGGACTTGATGCCTGGTTCAGCCTCGGTGACCGTGACCTAGCCACGCACATGTTCCGCACCACCCTGCTGAGTCAAGGCCGCAGCCTCAGCGAAGTCACAGCCCGTCTGGCTGAGGCTCGTGGTCTGCGATGTCGGGTGATGCCGGTGAGCGACCAGCCAATCGAGACTCGTGTGACTCTGGCCGCCACACGCCACGAAGCTCAGCGTGAAGTGGGTTTTCAGGAGTATTTCGTGCGGCTCGGGCATCAGCCGGATGTGGCAGCAGTACGTTTTGAGGGAATAGAAGCCGCGCGGCCAGCACCTGGAGTGCTTGAAGCGATCCGAGACGCTGACGTGGTGGTGATCGCCCCATCTAACCCAGTGGTGTCAATCGGTCCTGTGCTGGCAGTGCCAGGAGTGTCTGAAGCTCTGGCGGCTCGACGCGACCGCAACGTGGCGGTGTCGCCAATAGTCGCAGGGGCAGCTTTGAAGGGACCAGCAGACCGGATGCTGCGATCGCTAGGTGAGGAGCCCAGCGCTGTGGGAGTGGCTCGCCTTTATCGCGACTTTATATCCAAGCTGGTAATCGACGAAGCTGATGCCGCATTGGCGGACACGGTCGCTGCTATGGGCGTGCAACCGGTTGTCACTCAGACGATCATGTCTTCGCCACAGGCCGCGTCCGCGCTGGCGCAGGCCACAGTCGCTGCAGTTTCGTGAGCCTTGAAATTTTTGCGATTGAGGGCATCGGAGAGGTGCGCCCGCATGATGACCTAGCCGAAGTGATCGTTGAAGCGGTCGGCGCGGATGTTCTGCGGCATCGTGACTGCCTAGTGGTCACCCAGAAGGTGGTGTCCAAAGCCGAAGGCCGTCTAGTTGCAATCAACCCGAGCGATCCTTTGAGTCATAAACCTCTGGTAGAAGCCGAATCGGTAAGGGTGCTGAGACGGCGAGGAGATCTGGTGATAGCCGAAACCAGCCACGGCTTCGTGTGCGCCAACGCCGGGGTCGATTTGAGCAACGTCGAAGAAGGTTTTGCGGCACTGCTGCCGGTAGACGCAGATCGTTCAGCGCGGCGCATCCGCGAACGTCTACGTGCCCGCATCGGCGTGGAGGTGGCAGTGGTGGTTTCCGACACCTTTGGCCGTCCCTGGCGACGAGGAGTAGCCGATGTAGCCATCGGTTGCGCCGGCATCGCCGCGGTAGTGGATCTGCGAGGCTCAAACGATGCTTTAGGCCGCGAACTGAAAGTGACCGAAGTCGCACTCGTGGATGAGATCGCCGCCGCCGCCGATCTGGTCATGGGCAAATCCGCGGGCCTACCCGTTGCTGTAATCAGAGGTCTTGACGATGCCTGGTTTCGTGACAGCTCACAGCACAGTTCGGTACAGAGCGAAATCGTTCGCAGCCCAGCCGATGATCTATTTCGCTGAGCCAACCTACATGAGCGAGCATGAAACTGGAGCTGTGCTGTGAGCCGGGCCGACGCTATTGAGCACAAAGTGCCAATGGTCAGCCAGCATCTGACGCAAGTCGTGTTGAGCCTGCCAACCGAGTTCATTTCGAGCGCGACTGCAATCAGCCCAGGATGCGGCAATATCGCCGCTGCGTCGCTCGGTGATTGCATAGGGGATCTCTGATCCGGTCACCTCAGCAGCAGCCGCTATCGCTTGCAGCACCGTGGTGCCAGCCCCACTACCGAGGTTGTAGACCCTGCTGCGTTGCGCGGTCAGCTGTGCCAGATCAACATCTAAAGCGGCCACATGGCCGAGCGCTAAGTCCATGACATGCACATAGTCACGCACTGCGCTGCCATCAACAGTGTCGTAATCGATGCCGTTGACCTCAAGTCGGGCACGCTCACCAGCAGCCACTTGCAAGATGCGAGGCACAAGATTGTCGGGTTGCCCGTAGGGTGCCTCTCCGATCAGCCCCGAGCGATGCGCTCCCACAGGATTGAAATATCTCAGTATCACCGCAGTCGTCGCTGACGCAGCCGCAGCGTCAGCCACTACACGCTCACCTGTGAGCTTGGTCATGCCATACGGGCTTTCGGGTACTGTCGGCGAGTCCTCAGTTACCGGCAACTCAGAAGTCGAACCGTAGACCACAGCCGATGAACTAAAAACCATCCGCTGCACTCCCGCAGCAATCGCTGCTTGAGCCAAAGTGATCGTCGCTGCGACGTTGCTGCGGTAATAGCCGATCGGGTCGACCAACGATTCGCTGACACTCTTTCGAGCTGCGAAATGCATCACCGAGTCAACCTCGTGGCGGTTTAAGACCCCGACGAGCAGATCCTCGTCACCAACGTCGCCTTCCACGACTTTCAGGTCTTGTCGTGTGAGTCTTCGCAGCGAGTCGATCACCCGATACGACGCATTCGAGAAATCATCAACTATCACTGATTCGCGGCCAGCTTCGTGCAGCGCCACCACAGTATGACTACCGATGTAGCCAGCACCGCCTGTGACTAGGGTTGCCATCAGGTACTTGAAGGTACTATTGAAGGTGCTCTGGCACCGCTGAGAGCCGTCGCTGCTGGCACCGTGAAGCCTTCGCCTATCAGAGTTCCGTCCGTGACCTGGGCACCCTGCTCAATCACAGCATCTGAGCCCACCACCGAATCAAGAACTTGCGCTTCAGGTCCGACCACAGCGCCAGCACCGACAACAGAGCCCCTCACTAACGAACCGTGACCCAGCACTGCGCCAGCCATGACTACGCTGCGCTGCACCACTGCAGTTGGGTCAACAGATGCCTGCGGCGACACTCCTGCGGCTGCTGGGCCACGGCGACCGTCAAGCAGATCGAGTTGTGCTTGCAAATAAGCCTTTGGGGTTCCGGCATCAAGCCAGTAAGTGTTGTGCTTGAACGCCCGAAGTGTGCCCGCAGCAGCCATAGCCGGAAACACTTCGCGTTCAACAGAAACCCGACGCTGGCTGTCGATGAACTCAACAGCGGAAGGCACCATCAGATAAGTGCCAGCATTAATCCAGTTGCTTGCCACAGGAGGTTTCGGCTTCTCCAAAAAGTCGACAACCCTGCTGTCTGCTTCGGTGACTACCACGCCGTAACGCGACGGATCGTCCACCTCAATCAGATGGATCGTGGCCTGTGCAGCCGAACTACGGTGATGGCGCAGCATTGCGGTCACATCAAGGTCGGTGATGACATCGCCGTTAGCCACTAAAAAAGTCTCTTCAGAGTCATCAACACCTGCGGCCTCAAAAGCGAAGCGGATCGCTCCGGCAGTATCAAGCGGTTCAGGCTCAACAACGCAACAGAGTTCCACACCGCAGCAGCGGCCATCGGGGTAGGCAGCACGGAAAGCGTCGTCTTGGTAGCCGAGAGCTAACACAACCCGATCCACACCATGGGCTGCTAAAGACGAAACAACATGTTCGATCATCGGTTGATGCAGCAGCGGCAGCATCTGCTTGGGTGTGGTCAAAGTCAGCGGCTGAAGCCGTGTGCCGAAGCCTCCGACCAGCAGGATCGCCTGCATTACGGTGCCGTTGCTTTCTTATTCCTCGGGGACTTCGTCGGTGGGATCCAGATCGGTTTCGGGCCCCGAAGAGACCAAGTTCCCGGCTGAAGCACCCAAAGCCGTCTGCAGCCTGTCTTCAGGTGGCGGCGGAATCTCGGCATCAGCGGGCACACGAGCAATAGTGAACGCTTCAAGATCGGTAAGCAGACGAACATCACCGAAATCGTCGGTGTAGACATCGGCCTGCTGATAGAGAGGCGTCAAAGATTCGAGTTGCTCGCCTTCAGTAAGAGTTTCCGGGTCGGGATCGGTGCGTGTGAAGCGCACAACCCTGATAACGGTCGATTCGCCGTTGCAGTCTGAACCTGATTCCAGAACGCCTATTCCAGGGCCGCTGATTTCGTCGTCGGTAACCCGAGCCCCCATCGCCTCAAAGAACACGTCCAATCTGGCTTGATCCCCTGAAGCAGAACTATTCCACGGATGAATATGCACCACGCCGTCCTGATGCGAATGGATGCCGTCGGGATCAGCAGCGCTCGTGAAAGCTGGCAGGAACCGATCGCAGTCGTAGATTCCGTATGCCGAATGCCAATGATCGTTGCCGACGCGCGGCGGTTCTGCGGGTGTGCGTGATGACCGTGCGAAAACCACCAGAGTCACACCAAGGATCACGACTACGGCCAGTGCCAAAGGAAAGGCGATTTCTCGTCGCTCACGAGCGCCTTTCGATGCGGCTGACGTTCGTGCAGCACGCTGAACCTTCTTGGACGCACTTGATTCGGCCACGGACGGTCACGCTATCGGCAAACAAGCCAGCCAAGATGCCTCAGCAACCCCGGCGCTGGTTTAAACACAAACCGTGTTTATCGTCCCACCCCGCTGTAGGTGAAGCCTAGGCGTTGCAGAGCCTCACGGTTCAAGCAGTTGCGGGCATCGATCACATGCAGCTTTGCCATCAGTTGTGCCACCCGATCAAAATCAAGTTGCTGAAACTGTGGCCATTGAGTCGCCACCACCAGAGCATCAGCGCCACGGCAGGCTTCGTAGGCATCAGCAGCTACAACCACTGGGATTTCACGAGTTATGGCACTTTCAGTTACGGCACTTTCGATGACCGCCGGATCATATGCGTAGAGCACCGCTCCGGCTCGGCTGAGCCTGCGAGCGATCTCAACTGCGGGTGAGTCACGCAGGTCGTCGGTGCCCGCTTTAAATGCTAATCCCAGCAAGGCGATACGAGCCCCTGGCAAAGTCACCCGATGTGCAACCTTGGCAACGATGCGGTCGAATTGCGCTTCGTTAGCTTCGGCAACGCTGCGCAACAACCCAAAGTCGTAGCCAGCCTCGGCGGAGCTTTCAATCAACGCGAGCGTGTCCTTGGGCAGGCATGATCCTCCCCAGCCCGGTCCGGGCTGCAGATAGTTCACTCCGATGCGCTCATCAAGACCCATACCAACAAGCACGTCGTCAACATCGGCACCAACAGCTTCACAGACCGCTGCCACCGAGTTGGCGTAAGTCAACTTCATCGCCAGAAAGGCATTAGCCGCGTATTTGATCGTCTCAGCAGAGGCTGCGTCGGTAACAAGAACCGTGGCGCTGATACCCGCATACAGGTCGGCGACTCGTTGCGCGCTGCACCGCTCGGCTGCGCCCACCACCAACCGGTCGGGTTCAAGAAAATCTTTGACAGCAGAACCTTGCCTCAAGAATTCGGGATTGGACACCACCGCCACATCAGGGCGCTGCAGCAGGCTTGCCAACATCTCGGTGCTACCAGCCGGGGCTGTGGATTTGTTCACCAGCACCGTGCCCGGTCGCAGGCTGGCACGAATTTGGCTGGCTGCGGCCTTCACGAAACTCAGGTCGGCACCGCCGTCGGCGCTGATAGGTGTGGGTACACACAAGAACACGAAGTCAGCGCTTGAGGCGGCTTCAGCGGAATCTGTAACGAAACGGAGTCGTGCCGAGCCAAGACCTGATGTAACCAGTTCCGACAAACCGGGCTCAAGTATGGGCAGGTCACCGCGCCGCAATCCGTCAATACGAGACTCGTTGATGTCGCTGCACACAACACGATGCCCCAGCGAAGACATGCATGCAGCTGTGGTGAGGCCGACGTAACCGGCCCCCACCACAGCCAGATTCGCTGATGTTGGGCGATTAACCACAGGACTCACCAGCGGGTGGACGCCCCCGAATGACCGGTGGTGCCTGCTGCTCGGAGCTGATCTGCGCCACAGCCACAACGCTGACAGCCGACACTGCCGAAGCCGAAACCTGGGTGGCTGACACTGCTGAACCTGAAGATGAAGGTGAGACCGCTTGCGACGAAGTTGCCTCAACGAAGGCGAAACCTTCTTCGAGGTCGGGCAGCACCTTAGGAACACCGCGAGCCTGTACTTGTTCACGTAGTGAACTCAAAGGTTCTGGTGCTAGTGCCAGAACCCCGCGATAGTCCACTCCCAGCACTACCAGCACCTGATCTACACGCTCGTCAGGCACCACATACGGCACCGGATCGAGATAGCGGGCCACTGTCAAGGCGGCATCCTGCGCGTCTGGGCCGTGCAGGATCACAGTCTCGGGAAGAGCTGGCGCTCGGAGATGGTCAACGATCTCGAAACCCTCGTTGCGCAAACCTTCGAATGCGTTGGTGACCTTAAGATCGTTGAAACCAGCGAGCCTCACCTTGACTTCTGCGGGACTGGCACCATCAGACATACCGCGGAACACATCAAGGCGCGACTCATTGACTCGCCCGGCGTCGGCTTCACCTTTGTAGCGGCCGTCTGGCCAGTAAAGCGTATAAACCTCAAGTCTCTGCCGGTTAAGGTTTTCAGGGTTGAATCCCGAGAAGTCCTGAGCCAGCGACACCAACTCCCCGAGCGTTAGATCTTGATCGAATGACACAAGGTCGGCACCTGCGTTGATCATGCCGACCATGGCGGCAGGGTTCCTGGCACCTCGGCCGATAGCTCGATCAAGTGCCAGCACTAGGAAATCTTGTTGACGGGCGATGCGATGAAAATCGTTTCCGCCTGTGACTCGCCAGCGACCGTTTATGAACTCGGTGTAGTTGCGGCTTCGAACGTATTGCAGCGCCTGCTCGCCGTTGAGGACGTGGCATCCTGCGGTAGCAATATCTAGATGCGATTTAGGGTCTCGCGCCGGATAATCGAACCACACCGGCACACCGCCGAGCGTGTCCACCATTTGCTGAAAGCCAGCGAAGTCGATTTCGACGTAATGGTTGATCTCCACATCAAACATTGAGGAGACGGTCTCAACCAGAAGCGGAGCGCCGCCGATGAGCAAAGCCGAGTTGATCTTGTGGTCTTGAGCACCAGGGATGTCTGCCCAAAGGTCACGAGGGATCGACAGCACCCAGGCCGATGTTGACTCAGGGTCAAGCCTCACCAGCATGATCACGTCGGCTAGAGCCCTGCCCGCCGCGTTGATGCCGCTAGCTTCGCTGGGAGCTACATCAACACTGCTGTCGGTGCCAACCACCAAGAAGTTGACGGGTTCACCGGGTTCGGTGCTGGTACGCAGCACTTCGCGTCCGTATTGCACAGTATTAGGAAACTGCACCGGCTGGTATTCCTCCCAAACCTCCTCAACATATTGAACCGTCTCAGCGGAGGCCACCGCCACGACGATCACCAGAAGGCTCGCCAGTACCACCAGTCTCTGCGGCCAGCTGCGTCTGAACCGCGCCTTGTCTTGTCGGTTCGACACGGCTTATCAGGCTACCGGTGCCAGCGCAAGCGACTGTTGAACCCTCTGCTGAGAGTTCGTCAATCCCAAGCAACTGCGATGTGTCAGGTCTTGTTGTCAGATGCCTTTGTCAGATCTCGCCGGAGTCACCATCACGCAACGCAATCACGTCGCCTGTTTCGATAAGCATCGTCTGTGATGCCGCACCAACCGCGGCATTAGGTGTTTCACCGGGCAGCGCAGAACGTCGAGTTTTGAGCACTAGACGCCCTGTGGCATCGATATCGATAGCGGTACCAACAACAACTTCACCATCGGCACGTAGCACTTTCACCACACTTCCAAGCGTCGCAGAAGCCGCACGCAGGTCGCTGCGAGCAGTGTCGGGAGCTGCCAGATAAGCGGGTAGTTGCTGCAGCAGCCCTGCCAGCAACTGGTCGCGGTTGCACTCCACCCCGAGCTGCGCAAGCGCCACAGCTCCAAGCTGATCAGGCGCTGCGGCTAAGTTCATGCCTAAACCCACCACCACCACCGGCGGGTCGCCTGCAACCGTCTCCGAGAGCACACCTGCCAGCTTGCCGTTGACTTCATGTGAACAGATCAACAAGTCGTTCGGCCATTTGGATCGCAGCACCTCGGCAGCATCGGATCTGCTGCGCTTTGCAATATCTGTCGCTGCGGCCAGCGCTGAAGCCGAAACCGCAGCAACACAGTCGTATGCGTCTGCCAGCGGTGTCTGTAGACGGATACTCACCAGCAGTGCCGCTTCGCTTTGATGCGGCCCAGTGGCGGCATCGCTCCAACGGCGCCCCAAACGGCCCCGACCTGCGTTTTGATGATCTGCGACCAGCACCGCCGGAGAGCGATCACCGAGCCGAGCCTCCGCGGCTAGGTCGTCATTGGTGGAACCGGTCTCTTTGGTGTGACGCAACTCACCGAAACCCGCGGTCAACGCCACCTCGGCACTGAGAGGCAAAGGGTGCATCGGCATCGCCGCAAACTAGAGGCCGCATCAACCGGTGCGGCCAGTCGCGCTCTGGCGGGGTTATTCTCGCTGTTGTGAGCGCAGCCGACGACAACGCACACACAACGCCGAAACGCAAAGCGGCACCTTCTGGCTGCGCTTTCTCCAAGGTGCTGATAGCCAACAGAGGCGAGATAGCTGTGCGCGTAATCCGAGCCTGCCGCGATTTAGGTATCAAGACGGCTGCGGTCTACTCCGACGAAGACCGCAACGCTTTGCATGTGCGGCTCGCGGATGAGGCTTATGCGCTGGGAGGCTCAACCGCGGCGGAGAGCTACCTGCGAAGCGATGCTCTCATTGCGGCGATCCAACGCAGCGGGGCTGACGCAGTTCATCCCGGTTATGGCTTTTTTAGCGAGAACGCTGACTTCGCCCGAGCCGTCACAACCGCGGGCGTGACTTTCATCGGGCCTGCACCCGAAGCGATCGAAGTGATGGGCGACAAGATCTCAGCTCGTCACGCAGCCACCAGCTGCGGTGTAGATCCTGTGCCCGGTACAACTGAAAAGCTGCTGGAAGCCGCTCAGATCGAAGCTTTCGCCGATGTTTACGGCTGGCCTGTTGCTGTGAAAGCCGCCTACGGCGGCGGTGGCCGCGGCATGAAAGTGGTGCGCCAAGCTTCCGAGGCGGCTGCCGCGGTTGAATCCGCTCAACGCGAAGCGCTCGCATACTTCGGACGTGACGAGCTCTACATGGAGCGCTATTTCGATGCCGCACGCCATGTTGAGGTACAGGTGCTGGCTGATGCTCACGGCAACTGCATCCATCTCGGCACCCGTGACTGCTCGGCACAGCGACGCCATCAGAAACTGATTGAGGAAGCCCCAGCACCCGACATTGATCCCGAGATCCTTGAAGCCATGGGTCAGGCAGCGATAGCGGTGGCGCAAGGCTGCGGATACGTGAATGCTGGCACTGTGGAATTCCTCTACGCCGAAGGGTCCTTCTACTACTTAGAGATGAACACGCGACTGCAGGTGGAGCATCCCGTCACCGAGTTAGTGACAGGAATTGATCTTGTGGAGCAGCAACTGCGGGTGGCAGGCGGTGAGCCTTTGACTTTGACACAAAGCGACATCGTCACCGACGGCTGCTCCATTGAGGTGCGCGTCAACGCCGAAGATCCTGCTGGCGGTGCTTTTTTGCCCAGTCCGGGGCTTGTGACCGAACTGCGGCCTGCTCAGGGTTACGCCACCCGCTGGGACGGCGGTTACGAAGCAGGCGACACTGTCAGCGCCTACTACGACAACCTGATCGGCAAGCTGGTGGTGTGGGGACGCAACCGCGATGTCGCTATCGGCCGGCTGCTGCGAGCTTTGTCTGAGACGCGGATTGCTGGTGTTGCCACCACTATCAGCGCTGCTGAGGCGATCCTCAAGCACCCAGATTTCGCGGCGGTGACCCATTCCACACGCTGGGTTGAGGAACAACTTGACCTAACCAACGTGAGATCAACCCTAGAGCCGTCAACTATCGGTGCCAGCGTTGATACCGAAAATACAGCGACCAAGGTGCGTCACGAGATCGAAGCCGAAGTGGACGGCAAGCGCTTCAATGTGGCTTTGTGGGCACCACAAATCGAAAGCGCAGACCCTCAGCGGCGAGCCGCTTCACATCGTAAGTCCCGAAGCCCGTCAAGAATGAGTGCTGGCAGCGCCGAGATCAAAGTCGGAATGCAAGGCACGATCATCAAACTGCTAGTCGAGGTGGGCGACGAAGTGCAGTCCGGCGATCCGGTAGCCGTGCTGGAGGCGATGAAGATGGAGAACAACATCATCGCAGAACGCGCTGGCACAGTGGCAGAAGTACGGGTTCAGGTGGGTGACTCGGTTGGAAGCGGCGACACGATCGCCGTGATCGAATAAACGCAAGCAGCCTAAGACGGTGAAGCGAACCCTTGAAGGTGCCACCGAGCCCATCAAGTCGGAACAGCGCAGCGAGACTGAGCTTGATGTAGATGTCAGTGTGGTGCTCCCCGTCTACAACGAAGCGGCACATCTCAGCGAAGAACTTGACCGTATCACTGCGAATCTGGACGCTTCGGTTTACAGCTGGGAAGTGATCGTGGTGGACGACGGTTCCTGCGACGGCTCAGGCGACATGGCGCTCAGACGCCCGGGTGTGCGGCTGCTGCGTTCAACGCGCAACCGCGGCTGCGGCGCAGCTCGACGAGAGGGCACACTGGCATCAAGGGGCCGGGTGGTGGTGTGGAGCGATGCCGACATGACTTACCCCAACCATGAAATATCGGCTCTGGTAGATGATCTCGGCGACGCTGATCAACTAGTGGGGGCTCGCACCACCGAACAAGGCACTCTTAAAGCCTTGCGCATCCCCGCCAAATGGGTGATCCGACGCCTGGCCAGCTATCTGGCACGCACACGTATACCCGACCTGAACTCCGGCTTTCGAGCTATGCGCCGTGACGTGGCTGAACAGTTCGTGCATCAGATACCCGACGGTTTCTCATGTGTCACTACGATCACGATGCTGTTTTTGATGAATGGCTACAGCGTGCGGTACAAGCCAATCAACTATCAGCCCCGGTCGGGTCGCTCAAAGTTTCACTGGTGGGCCGACACACGCCGCTATCTGCTGCAGGTGGTGCGAATGATGCTTTCGCACGACCCGTTAAGGGTGTTCATGCCTTTGACCGCGATCTTGGGAGCGATTTTCGCGTTGAAGCTGGGTTATGACCTCACCGGCAAAGACTTCCGCTTGGCGACCAACACTCTGCTGCTGGGTTTCGCGGCAGGTCAAACCCTAGCCGTCGGCCTGCTAGCCGATTTGATGGTACGCACATCAAGACCCTCGCGTCTAGTCACACCCGCCGACGTACAAGAAGTCACCCACGAACCCGCCGACAGCAACAGCCATAGAGCTTCCGGCACAAGCACAGCCGAAATATCCGAGCTGGGGCGGGCACAGCAATAGTTGCTGTAGTGGCGCATACCACACAAAGCATCAGGCATTCGCTAGCCTAACTCTCTGGCGGGTGCCTGACGAAAAGGGTGGTGAATGCCGTCCCATTCCATACGTTTGCTAGCAGCCCTGCTTGCGGTCGCAGCGGTACTCTCTGCTCTTGTTGCTCCTACGGCTGCTGCGCATCCTCACGGACCTTCCAACAACGAATACACCTTCATCGGTGGAGGCTGGGGCCACGGCACAGGCATGAGCCAATACGGTGCTTGGGGACGAGCCGAAGCGGGTTTCAGCTACGAAGCGATACTCGCCTTCTACTACGACAGCACCGTCGTGCGGACCGACTCAAGCCTGGTGCCTGACGATGTTGATGTGCTGATCGCCGTTCACAGCACCACCGTGTTCAGTCCCTCAGGAACCTTGACCGTCTCAATGGACGGCAGATTCCTTGATACCACCGTCAACACGCTGACCGTGCGCCGCGGCAGTGGCGGCTGGTACATCAACTCCAGCAACATCGACTGGTGCCGCGGCTTCTGTAACGGCACTGTGCTTAGGGTCAGCTTCAACACCGGCGAACCCGTCCAGGTTTCAAACACCAGCAACAACACCAAGCGTTACGCCCACGGCCAGTTCCAACTCACCCCGGCCGCTTCCGACGTGACCAACTGCGGCAGCGCACAAGCCAATCAGTACTGCCTGGTAATCGGTGAGATAAGCATGCAGCAATACCTCTACGGCATCGACGAAATGCCCAATTCTTGGCCAGCCGAAGCGTTGAAAGCTCAAGCTGTGTCAGCACGCAGCTACGCCGCTGCGGTGATGGCGGAACGGCGCGGCTGGTCATCGCCGTTTGATGTCTACGCATCCACCCGTGACCAGCAATACGCGGCCTGGGACTTCCAAAGCGAAGGTGGACACAGCAACTGGGCTGCTGCGGTGGATGCCACCAACGACACAGTGATCACTTACCAGCCCGAAGACGGCAGCGGACCCGCGGTTGCGGTGACATATTACAGCGCCTCCAACGGCGGCTTCACCGCTGCCAACGAAGAGCCTCGCCGCGACCAAGTGTCGTACCTGTTGGCCAAGCCCGACCCTTACGATGTGGTCTTCAACGAAAACAGCGTGCCACAAAACCCTTATAACGCTTGGACACGCACCTACACCACCGCCGAGATCAGCCGCTGGCTGGCGGAATACCCCTTTGCTGACATGGATGTGGGCGAAATCCTTGAGGTCTTGATTGAGAATCCGGGTCCATCCGGGCGCATTGACGACGCGCTAGTAACGTTGGTCGGCAGCGATAAGACACTTGTCGTCCTTGACGAGAACGGCAACCCCTACGGCTACCGCTTCTACTACGCCTTAGTGCTCGGCTGTCGCAGCACACCGGGCTGCGAACCTCTGCTGTCCACCAAGATTGAGTTGCTCAATGCACACACAGACGATCAGCCTGTTGGCAACTCTGTGTTCACTGATGTCGCCAGCGACGCTGCTTATGCCGATGCGGTCTACTGGATGCGAGACTCACAAATCACGCTAGGCACTTCAGCGACCACGTTCTCGCCTGATCGACCACTAACCCGAGCTCAGTTCTCCGTATTGCTGTGGCGCTTCTCTGGTGAACCGCAAGCGGCCAGCGGCACAGCACGCAACTTTGCGGATGTCGATTCACAAAGTCACTACGCCGATGCGGTGCAATGGATGGCGAGTCGCAACATCACCCAGGGATGCAGTACAGATCCACTGCTGTTTTGCCCTGACAGTCCGCTAACGGCTTCAAATATAGCGACTTTTCTTTGGCGATTCGCAGGGCGCACCTACAGCAATCAGGCCGTCCCCTATATCGACATTCACATCAACGCCTTCTACTTGGAGGCAGTCAGATGGCTCACAGAGAATCGTCTATGGGTGAACTCCCAATACATGCCACCCGCAAACTCAGGGGCGGAGTTCGCACCTGATGAACAGATCAACCGTGCCCGGGCTGCGCTGCTGTTGTGGAACCTGGCCGCAGCGCCGAACGCGTTCCAATTTGACGTGGTACTGCCGCCATTAATGCGAAATTCGTGAGCCTCAGCAACAACGCTCATCCTCACGCAGCTGCCCGCCCGAAACGAGGCTTTCGTTTTCTATATTTGATTGACGCAGCAACGCTGTTCGGGTTGATGGCCGCGATAACCACGGTGCGCTTCGGCAGCGACTGGCCGACCTATCCAACGTCGCATTACGCGGCCGGTTTCACGGTGGCGACCGTACTGCACCTGCTCAGCTACTACTTCGGCGGACTCTACGAACACGAGCAACGTCTCAGCCCGCCACCTCTGCTGCCGAGAGCCACAATGCTCACGCTGCTGGCGGTAGGAGCGGCAGCCACTGTCTCGCTGCTAAGCGGGCGTTATCTGATGCCGCGGGGCAATCTGGTGATTCTGGCTTTGACTGCGAGCTTGCTGGTGTCGCTCAATCGCTGGCTGGCACGGCAATGGAGGTCACGACGATTCGGGCACTGCCGTGTGCTGCTGTTAGGCAACGCTGACGATGTCACATCGGCTCAACGTCACTTGGCTGAGTCCGAGCCTGCGGTGCAGGTAGTCGGGCAGTTCGACTCACCGGACACGCCCGCTGAACTGATCGCCGCAGTTGACCAGACAGCGGCCACTGATCTACTGCTGTTATCAAGTCAAACATTAGAAATGATCTATCCCCAGCCGCTTACCGAGCTGGAAAGCCGCCAAGTAGGGGTATATCAGCGGATTGCGCCCTCCGACACGCTGCTAGGGCTGCAGCGATCCCGCCAAATCGCGGGGATGCCTTTCGTGGCTCTGCGAACTCATGCCCTGCCGCTATGCCGGCTGCATTTCAAACGCCTGATGGATCTGATGTATCTGCTGGTATTGGCACCTTTTGCGATTGTGTTGCTGGTTGCGGTGGGGCTCTACGTGCGGCTACGTAACGGTCCAGGTGTCATCTACCGTCAACAGCGTGTGGGCATGAAGGGACGGCCTTTCGTGATGTGGAAGTTCCGAACTATGAACGTTGATGCTGAGCGCAGCGGACCCAAACTGGCAACCGCAGATGATCCCAGAATCGTGGCTGGAATGGGCTGGCTGCGCCGCACCCGGCTTGATGAGTTGCCACAGTTGTGGAACGTGCTGAAAGGCGAGATGTCTCTGGTAGGGCCCCGAGCTGAGCGGCCTGCGCTGGTGGCTAACCTCGAACGACAGATCGCCGGATATGGCCGACGTCACGACATCCCTCCCGGCATCACCGGACTCGCGCAGACTCGAGGTCATTACCAAACCGATGCCGCCTACAAGCTGGGTCACGACCTGCAATATGTGGTCACATGGTCGCCTCTGCTTGACTGGGAGATCATGGCGAAGAGCCTTGTGGTGATGGCACGCGGCTCAGGCCGGTGAACAGTTCTCAAACGGCGAGCGAAGATCGGCCGCTTGTGTCAGTGGTGATACCGGCTCGCAACTGTGCTGCACTGATACCAGAGTGCCTCGCTGCAATCGACCGTCAGACTTATCAGGGTTCGATCGACATCATCGTGGCACTGGCACCCAGCAGCGACGACACTGAGCGAGTGTTAACGCAGACCCGCACCCGCCTGCCTCTGCGACTGGTTTCGAACCCGGCAGGAACCACCTCAGCGGGGCTGAACCTTGCGTTCGCAGTGTCGCAGGGGCCGATCGTGGCGCGCGTTGATGCACAAGCGCGACTGACACCCGACTACTTGGAGCGTGCCGTCGCCACTCTGAAACGCACTGGTGCCGCCAACGTGGGCGGCGTGCAGCGTCCTGTTGCTGCCAAGGATTCAACCGAAGGTTCATTCACAGCGATAGCGGCTGCGATGAGTTCACCGTTCGGTGCCGGTCCGGCAGCTTTTCGCACTGGCCGCGCCTCAGGGCCTGTCGATACTGTCTATCTGGGAGTATTTGACCGTGACGCTGTGAACTCTGTCGGAGGCTTTGATGAGACTCTGATACGCAACCAGGACTACGAACTCAACACACGACTGCGATCAAAGGGCCACATCGTGTGGCTTGATGCCGATTTGATAGTGGATTATCTACCTCGCTGCGATTACTGGAGCCTGTCAAGGCAGTATTTTTCATACGGCACCTGGAAGCGCAACATGCTGATGCGTCACCCAAAGTCGCTGCGTTTGCGTCAACTTGTTGCGCCTGCTCTGGTTGCGGCTCTGGCAATGTCAATGCTGCTGATCGGCCTGCGGCGACGGCTGGGTTTGGCCGTGCCGCTGCTTTACGTGTCAGCCTGCGCTGGGGCTGTGACGAGGCTCAAATCCGCGCCCTCTGGAATGCGTCAACGAGTCAGCGCAGCCGCAGCTTTTGCGGTGATGCATCTCAGTTGGGGGACGGGGTTCTTACTCGGGCGCCCGTGGCGCTCCCCGACATCAACAACCTCCCCAGCACCATCTGAGAGCTCAATCCGCGAGCGCTGAGCTGTTGTCAGCTGGCACCGGTTCGCGACACAGTCGACAGGTAGGCGGCGATCACTTCACTGGGATCACCCAACGCTTTGAGCACGCCGTTGTCCATCCAGGCAACTCGGTCGCAATGCTTTTCAATCTCGGGCATGACATGAGTTCCGAGAACCACCGATCCGGCGGCTGAAGTGATCTCGGCGATGCGCTGCGCGCTACGGTGACGGAACTCTTCATCGCCGACCGCTAAGGCCTCGTCGATCAGCAGGATCTCAGGGATTCGTGCGGTAGCAATAGAGAAATGCAGCCGGGCTCGCATCCCCGACGAATAAGTGCGCATGGGCCGGTCAATGGCCTCGCGCAGCCCCGAGAAGTCAATGATCTCATCGACTCGGCTTTCGATCTCAGCGCGGCTCAAACCCAGAGCCAGTCCTCCGATCAAAATATTGCGACGGCCCGACAAAGCCGGACGCAAAGCCGACGAAACCCCTAGCAGCGAAGGCCGACTGCGTCCGAGAATGCTGCCCGACTCCAGCGGCAACAGTCCAGTCATTGCCGACAGCAAGGTGGTTTTGCCTGCGCCGTTGGCACCGATGAGACCCAACGTTTCGGACTCATGTAAGTCCAAACTGATGCCTCGCACTGCACGGATGGTGCGATACCGGCGCCGCATCTGACCCTCAGCGAAGATCTGCTTCAGCCCAGGCACCGGGTCTTCATAAACCCGGTAGTAGACGTGAGCGTCGCGCACTTGAACGGTAACGCTGCCGCCCGTCGCTTCATCCATCGGACTGCTGCTGCTTGACGTTGCTGCTGGGAACCATCACTACCGCGCTTGTTGCTTCATCCATTGCGGTCACGCTCCGAGCCGCTGCTCAGAACGCAGAAAAAACCAGAACCCAACCACTGGCAACACTATGGCCCAAACCATCAAGCCAACCACTGCCCAAACATCTACCGGCTCTCCCAAAAGGCACCAGCGAGCACAGCTGAGAATGTCGTAGATCGGGTTCACGGCGAAGGCTCGCCTCCAGCCGGGGCTGCTTATGAAAGCCTCAACACTGAAAATCACTCCCGAGGCGTAGAAGACAAGCCTGAAGAAATGCGGGAGAAGTTGCTGCAGATCCGCTATCAAAGCACCTATGCGCGCCACTATCAAAGCAGCCCCGAGGTTGAACACGAACTGTGCGACGAGCACTGCTGGCAGCGCCAGCCAGCGCAATGTGGGGCGTTCACCAGTGACTAGCACCGATATCAACGCCAACAACAACGCAGGCATGAACGCTGCGGTCTGGCCGTTGACAGCAGCAACTGGAAGCAAAATACGCGGGAACTGCACTGAGCGGATCAGACCCAAGTTGCGGCTGATGCAAACGGCTGCGTCCTGCACCGCCCGCTGCGTCAGATGGAACAACACCACACCGATGATCAGGAACCCCAAAAAATTCTCAACACCACGGCTGGTGTCAAGCACGACTCCGAAAATCAGGAAATACACACCCACCAGCAGTATCGGATTGACAAGATGCCAGAGTTGGCCCAACACGGTGCCCATGTTCTGAGCTCGAAGATCCTGGGCGGGTACTAGCACAGCAAACTCTCGCCGACGCCATGCCTCAGCCAGATACTTCGTCGCAGAGGGTGGACGGGTCAGATCGTGCAGGTACTGGTCTGAGCCTTTCACCGCGTTGAGCCTATGATCATGTTTGCGAATTGTCCCGCCAACCCTGACCCAACTACCAGCAGTAGTCCGCCTGCTGATTCAACCCTGTAAGCATGTCTTTAACTAGAGGGTGCGCTGACAGGGTCGCAGCGCTGCGGGTGGTGACTGTGGCAGCGGCTCTGGTGGTGTTCACCAACGGGCCGATACTGCTGTTGTCACGCAGCGTGTTTGATCGCAGCGGTCGCTGGGAAGATCTAGCGGTTTGGCCGTGGCTGGCAGCAGCCGCTGTGGCCGGGGCAGCTCTTTTCGTCTGGGAACTAAAGCGCTGGCGCTGCGACAGTCTTGTCGCGGAGTTCAACGGTGATAGCAGGCAAAGCAGCGACGTTGACGAGCTTGCTGTGGTGGGTGTTGTCTGGTTCACGCTGGCGGCTCTGGTGTCAACGCTGTGGAGCGTTGACGCTTCAGCCACTCTCTGGCGGTCATGCATTTATGCGGGGATGGCTTTGCTGGCTTGGACAATGGCGCGCTTTGGCGACCGAGAAATATCAACTGCTATCACCGTGATGGCTGCTATGGCAGTGGCTGCCAGCCTGATACTGATCGCGGCACGCCCTGATCTGGGTATTGCTGCCAGCGACCGATGGCAGGGTGTCTACACCAATCCAAACTCTTTGGCCCCGCTTGCTGGGATCGGTGCTCTGGCCGGGTTGCGCTGGTCGCTGACCCTGCAAGGCTGGTGGCGATTCGGTGCTGTCGGGCTGGTTCTGGCATCAATCACAGCACTGATCGGTGCTGGCAGCCGTACCGCCTGGATGGCGTTCGTTGCTGCTTTGGTGGTAACGAGCCTGCCGTTAATCCACCGGTGGGCGCTACGCAGGAATGGTCGCAACGTGGCAATGCCTTTGGTCGCAGCTGGTGCCTGCTTAAGCGCGGCGGCTGCCGCTGCTGTTGTGGTTTGGGCCTGGAATGAGCCGACCTTCAGTCAGCGTCGCGACATCTGGCGGCTGGTCTGGGACCGGATTCTGGAGCGTCCGTTGGCTGGTCACGGCTTCTTCACCTTCTGGAACATTGAGGAGTTGACTCAGCATGTGTTGCTGCGCCGCGGCAGCGCCCACAACAGCCTGGTTGAAGTGGCTCTGGGCTTAGGACTGCTGGGTGTGGTGCCTTTCATGGTGGTCGTGGTGCTGGCTGCTCGCAACGCAGGTCTGGCGCTGTGGCGCAAACCGAGCCCCGACGCTTGGCTGTGGGCTGCGCTCGTAGCCTTTTTGCTGGTGGAGAACCTGACCGAAAGCTTCGTGCTGTGGTTCTCCTACAGTTGGGTGCTGCTAATGGCTGCTGCGCTGCGACCGGTGCCCGAACCTGCAAGCAGTCTGCGTCCAAGTAGATGGTGGCAGAGTCGATGGTGGCCAAGTAGATGGTGGCCGAGTCGATGGCCGCCAACAAGACTGCGCTCGGGTTGGGTTGTCGTGGCTGTGATCTCGCTGGCGGTGCTGGTGTTGTGGCTGCCCGACCTGAATCTGCCTTTAGGCAACAGCGACGACGGCCGGATCTTGGCACGTTTCGGTCTTCAGGGACGAAACTTCTGGGATCTTGGTGCGCTGCAGTCAAGCTTTGGTGCTGTGATGCAGCCATTCTTTGATCCCGAATACGGCGTGATGCCGGGTGCTGATCCTCCGACTGCTGCTGTCACCTACGCTCATCATCCGCCTCTACAAATCTTCATCACCATCGCATCTGTGGGTCTACTGGGTGACAATCTCGCGGCTCTGCGTGTGGTCGCTTTTGCTATGGGCGCGGCCACTGTGGTGTTCATGGCTCTGCTGCTGCGAGTGCGGGGGCTCAACTGGGGGCCAACGCTTTTGGCGGTCACCGCCATGGTCAGCACCGGCTTCTTTTATGTTTATGCCCGTATCGGGGTTGGTTTCTCGTTGCTGTTGGCGTTGCTGGCTGCTGTGGCCTGGTTGAGAACCCGTCCCCGGCTGGGGGCTGGAGCGCTTGTGGGTGTCGGCGCTTTGGCCGCGATGGCTGCTATGCAGTCGTGGATTGCGCTGGCATCGGTGGCGCTGATGATTGTGTGGCTGTTCTTCGGCCTGCGCCAGCCAAGGAGTTTGTGGCCGCCTAAAGGCTTTTGGCCGCCCAAGGGCGAGTCAAAGGCCCTAGTGGCTGTGTGTGTGGGCGGCGCGGTTGGTGCCTTAATCACTGCGGCTTGGCTGCTCAACGCCACCGATTTCGCTGAACTCACCGAACGCACGGCTTTTCGTTTCGGTAGTGACGTGTCTACAGCCATTGAGCAGCGCCAGTTCAGCTTCGGTGAGTTCCTGTCACGTCAATGGCAATTCGCTAGCCACGAGCAGATGGCACCTCTATGGCTGCGGATTCTGCTGGCACCTGCTTTGGCTGCGGGACTGTTAGATCGACGCACCCGTGTGCCTGTGCTAATCACTTTGGCGGGTGCTGCGGCTTTGACATTCGGTTTGCAGCAAGGTGCTTGGGTGCATCGCTTGTGGAACTTCCCGTGGCTAGCACCAGTAACGATCGGCCTAGCAGCACTGTTTGATGCCATCCGTCGAGCTTTGCGCGGTCCAGCGGCCCGTCTGCGCCTGCCTGCTGCGGCTGTGGCTGTCGTGGTGGCAGCAGGCACTCTGGTGTCGGTGGCAACTGGGGAAACCCGCGACTTCTATCTGACAGATCCGGCTGAGGCGGGAGAACTACTAGAGCAACTTCGAGAGTCGCACACACCAGAGATCTTCTGGCACACACCAGGCATCTCTACTGCCCGCTGGGCCTCCTACTATCTTGATGCCCCGGTGTTTGCTCTCAGCGAAGACCTGCTCGACAGTGTTGCCGACGATGATCTAGTGATGGTGCGCATTGATCGTGCGCCGGAATACCTGAGTAAGGATGCGCTGAACGCGCCACTGATCTCTGGTGATGCCTATCTAGTGCTAAAAGGCGCGGCGCTGCGCCCCTGACCCCACCAAGCACCTCATCCACCAGGGTTTCCGGCTATTGTTGCTGAGACCATCATCCAAAACACCAAGCAGCGCAGACGGTGCTGGCCGCGTCTGAACAAGAGTGTCCTACGATTGTCGACGTGTTGCGTTTGCGCTTTCGTCCGCCTGCCTTAGCAGCCGAAACCGTTGATCTGTTTTCGTGAACGCAACTCCCCCGCCTGCGTCTGTGCGCGGCAACGACTGGCGCTCATTGGACGTAGCAGCCGTCGCAAACTTCAAGCCGCTGCTGCCCGTCACGGTGGTGATCCCCTACTTTGAGGCACCCGAAGCGCTTGAGTTAACACTCGCTGGCCTTGAGCGCCAGACCTACCCCCGCGAACTCTTAGAGGTAGTGATAGTTGATGACGGCTCAGCCATACCGCTCGTAGCTCCAGCCGATAGCGCACTGTCGCTGCGGGTGCTGCATCAACAAGATCAAGGATTCGGCGCAGCCCGAGCCCGCAACAACGGCGCTCATGTAGCCAAAGGGGAGATTCTGCTGTTTCTTGACTGCGACATGGTGCCCGAAGCCGACTGGATCCGGTTCCACGCCCGCTGGCATCACGCTGCCTGCGATGTTCTGACACTCGGCTTTCGCAGGCACGTTGACGTGTTCGGCATCACAGCAGAGGCGCTGCGCTCAAGGTCAGGGTCTTTGACAGAGTTCTTTGCGGACCGTCCGAGTGAAAAACCCGAATGGATTGAGAGCCGCATGGCCCGCACCAACTCGCTAACTGACGGTGACGACAGCATCTTCCGGGCAGTAACCAGCGGAAACCTGGGTGTCTCGGCCAGCTTCTTCGCTACGGTCGGCGGCTTTGATGAGTCGTTCAACCGCTGGGGTGGCGAAGACGGCGAGTTCGGGTATCGGGCACTAGCGATGGGCGCGGTCTTGGTGCCTGAGCGAGACGCGCTGTGCTGGCATCAGGGTCCAGGTGCTCAGATAAGCGAAGAGGAGCAGCAAAGCCTGACGCAGCTGCGGGGCAAGATTCTCAACCTGATCCCACCCAGACGCCCCAACGACC
>JAPYNU010000024.1 GCA_028283245.1 Candidatus Aldehydirespirator catecholifindens
GACTCAGTGCCGATCGCTCAGAAAGCAAGGATTGCAATGTTCTCATTAGAAAGCAAAGCGGTGCTCATAACAGGTGGCGGAAGTGGGATCGGCCTAGCTACCGTCAAACGTATGCTGGCTGCAGGGGCCGCCGTGGCGTTCTGCAACCGCTCGGACCACTCGGAGTTAGCTAACCGGTTGGGTGCTACTTTCATCCGTGCTGACGTGACCAACGAGCAACAAGTTCAAGCCCTGATGCATAAGGCATACGACCAGATCGGGCCTCTTGATGTGCTGGTCAACAATGCTGGTGTCTGGGACTTTGACTGCCCCATCGCCACCAGCAACACCGAAGCCTTCCGACGCGACCATGAAGTCAACGTTATGGGTACCCTCCACTGCATCAAGCACGGCGCGCGGATCATGAACGATGGCGGGATAATCATCAACGTGTCGTCGTTGGCGGCGCACATTTCGGTGCCCGAATACAGCCCTTACAGTGCATCCAAGGCGGGAGTGGACACGCTTACCCGCAGTGCAGCAATTGAGTTCGGCGACCGCAACATCCGGGTTGTTTCAGTTGCGCCAGGCACGGTGGCCACCGAGACACTCGCAGACGAAACCGACTCACAGGCCGAGGTGGCCGCCTTCAACCGTTTGACACCACTGCGGCGGGTTTGCGAGATGGATGAGGTGGCTGCAGCGATCCATTTCTTGGCCTCCGACGACTGTCGTTACATCAGCGGCAGTTCGTTACTGCTTGACGGCGGCATGCTCGCAGGCCTCTCGGTCGGTCTTTGCGAGATGCTGCTTTCGGCCGACGAGCCAACCGAACAGCACACCGTAGACACTGCCAATACCTGAAGATTGATACCCAAATTTCAAGCAAGCAAGCAGGCAAGCAAGCAAGGAAATCCCATGACCCAGTTTGAAGACAAAATCGCCATAATCACCGGGGCCGGGCAGGGACTCGGTGCCGAAACAGCCAGAACTTTGGCTCAGCATGGTGCCCGTGTGCTGCTGTGCGACATAAACACCGAAACCTGCGAGACGATAGCCACCGAGATCGGGTCAGCCGCCGCCAGCTTCACGCTTGACGTAACCGACGAGCACCAGTGGGCTACGGCCGTAAAATATTGCGTTGAAGTCTTCGGGCCACCAAGCGTGCTAATAAACAATGCTGGCATTTCCAGTTTCTCGCCACTTGAAAGCACATCTTTGGAGATGTATTCAAAGACAATGGCGGTCAACTCAACAGGCGTGTTCCTCGGAATGCGGGCAGTGTTTGAGCCTATGCAGCGCAACGGCGGCGGTTCGATAATCAATATCTCGTCAGGCAACGGTTTCATCGCAACAGAAGAGGTCGCTGCCTACGTAACAAGCAAGTTCGCTGTGCGAGGCCTCACCCGCAGCGCGGCGTTCGAATGGGGGCGCTACGGCATCCGAGTCAACAGCATCTGCCCCGGCATGATTAACACTGCAATGGTTGACCCCGAGGAGGCAAACTACATTCGCAAGATCACCCCTCTTGGTCGAACCGGACAGCCCCACGAGATCGCCAACATGGTCCTGTTCCTCGCCTCAGAGGCATCAAGCTACGTCACAGGTGCCGACTTCGTGATTGACGGCGGACTCCTCTCTGGCGTGAGCGTCCGTGAGGAAGAATGACTGGCCGCGCATCCACCGCGCACCCGGCATGACTCGTCGCTCGAGCAGCATGGGCTGGCGATATTGAAAGGAACACGTAAATGAGTGGCAACCAGTCAAAACTAAACGTCGAGCGGCTCTACGAGTGTTTGACCGACGGCCGCTACGAAGAGGCTCGCAGCCTGCTTCACCCAGAGTACCGCTCCAACACTCAACCGTATGAGACCAACGCCGACGCGCTTATCGAGGAAGTTGAAGCGATCAAGCAGGCTATGAGATCGCTCAAGCGCGAGACGATTCTGACCATGGCCGACAACGACATCGAGGTGATCTTGCAACGAGTTGAAGGGATCGACCCGTCATCAGGAGAGCCGCTCGCCTACCGTTCGGCGGACTTCTTCCGCAAAGCCGCCGACGGACGTTTCGTTGAGCACTGGGACGCTGTGACATTCGATGGCGGCGACCTTTTCGACTCTATTGATATCGCAAATCAGGCCAAATGAGCCTTGAAGGCAAAACCGCCATCGTCACTGGAGCCTCCCATCCGCAGGGCATCGGCGCAGCGACCGCAGCAAAGCTCGCTGGCTTAGGCGCAGCGGTTGCCTTAGTCGACCTAGAGAGTGCGGACGCTGAACTGGCCGAGCGAGTAGCTGGCATTGTGGCTTCGGGCGGCCGGGCTCTGGCTTTGTCCGCTGATGTAACAGACACTGGTTCGGTGCAGTCCTGCGTGGCCGCCGTGGCTGAGCAGTTGGGGCCACCGGAGATCTTGGTCAACAACGCTGGCGTGGGGATCGGCAGCCACCGGCTGCTGGAGAACTCCGAGGAGATCTGGGCACAGACCCTTGCGGTCAACCTCATGGGTGTCAACCGGTTTACCTGCGCGGTCATCGCTCACATGCAGGCCGCTGGCGGCGGGGTTATCGTCAACAATTCTTCAATGGCAGGACTCGGCGCTCTTGCAGGCATACCAGCGCCTTATACGGCTAGCAAACACGCCGTAATCGGGCTCACCAAAGCTGTGGCACTAGAGTTTGGTGGCGACAACATTCGCTGTGTCGCTATTTGCCCGGGATCAGTCAAAACCCGTCTCTACGACCAAGTCATCAAGTTTCATATGGATACACACGGCGTGTCATTTGAGCATGCCCAACAAATGGAGGCTGGCCTCATCGCGCTCGGTTACTCCTGCGAACCCGAAGAAGTAGCTGACATAGTGGCATTTTTGGTGAGCCCTGCGGCCCGCTACCTGACTGGTGTGACCATCCCAATAGCTGGCGGCCTAGCCCCCGGCCTGTAGCCACAAACACGGCGCGACAGGTCTACCAGTGATTCACTCGCGGTGCATTGGCCCCTAAACAGGATGCAAGGAGTAGGAAATCAGTGTCATCGGCTGTGACGATGCTGTCCTGGAGGCGCAAAGCAAGCGTCAAGATATGAGCGTCAACAACATCGAAGGACTGGGCTGCTTGCTCGCCTCGATCGACCGCTACAAATAGCCCTGCATCAAGGATTATGTGCTACAGCACTAAAGCCTGTCGGACTTGCCCTGGCTTACTGAGTTGAGCGACGAAGATTGTCGCCCAACGTCGGTCTCGGACTAGAAATGAGTCATGGCGACAATCGGAGTGCTGCTCCCTTACCGATGCAACCCAGAACTGATTGCGTTCGTCAAGGAGCATCTTGATCTTGAGGCGGAACTAATGGTCTGCGGCTCTCAGGATGAACTGAGCGACGACACTCTGCGGGCCTTGTCCGAAGGGGTGGAGCCCAACTCCTACGCTGAGATTCTTGCTGACGGATCGACGGTGCATATCACTCGTGAGATCGTCTTAGAGGGGATGCAGCGACAAGCGCAGCGTCTGCTGAACGAAGGCTGCGACGCGGTGATTATCTGCTGCACGCTCCCCTGGCCTGAACTTGACGCTATGACCGATGTGATCACGCCATGCATGATCCTTGAGGACACCGCCGCTGCCATCGCTGGCGATGGTGGCACCATTGGAGTGATGCAACCGCTTGAGGCGGCTATGGAGGATGAGATCCAGCACTGGCTAACGCTCGGTGATCTTTGCGGGCTGCGGATATGTGCCCGCTACGCCGCCCCGCAGGTGCCGGGCGAAGACGTGGCCTTCGGCGACGATCAATACGTTGAGGTGGCCGAGTCAATGAAAGGCGAGGGGGTTGATGTGATCGTGATGGACTGCATGGCCTATACCGAACATCACCGAGCCGTGGTGTCTGCTGCATCAGGCAAACCGGTGCTGCGTGCCATGCATCTGACCGGCATGATCACCGAGCACGCCTACCGATAAAACGCCGAGACTACATGTCTTAACGACACCAACGCCATTAACGCCACCGTAGCGCAGAACTCTTTTGAGGATTCCCGCCAGCGAGATGGCGGCGCAGAGCCTGCTCAGATGAGTTCAGACAAGTTCAGATGAGGCGGCCTATGCGAGCACCCTCAAAGATGGCAGCATCGGTGGTGCGCGGAGCCACGCAGTCGCCAATGCGGTGCAGTTCAGTGACGCTGCCTTTGAGGCTGTGGTAAAGGCTGTCGTCAGCGATACCGCCAAAGCAGCTCACTAGAGTGTCGCATTCGAGCGTGAACGGCACACCGAAGGTCATGTCCACACCATCAACACGTCCAGGTTCGAAACGGGTCAGAGCGCTCATGGTTCGCAGCGATGCCACGCCTTTTGAGATGATCCGCGACATAACGGCCTGCACGGTCTGAGCCTCGGCTTTGGCGCCAGGCGACATTGCCGGAACCACCAGATCAACACTGTGGCCACGGTCAAGCAGCGTGTCGGCGACGGTCAGCGCCTGCAAGTAGTTGTCACCCGCATACACCACAACCCGACGGCCTGGCTCCACCTCCGAGTTGAGCACTGATCGCACATCAACGGCGGCATCCACTCCTTCAAGGGTTGGCAGGTGCTCAAAGGGCAGAGTGCGCGACAGTGATCCTGTGGCGACCACCACCGCATCAAGACGCTGTGCAGTCACGTCAGCCGCCGAAACCTCGGTACCGAGTCGCAGATCCACTCCCAGAGCGTCGAGACGGTTGGAGTAGTAGCGGTGAACGTCGCTCCATTCGCTGCGGCCGCTGCCGCGTTCGATGACACGAATCTGCCCGCCGATCTGCTCGGCTGCCTCGTGCAATATCACCCGATGGCCGCGTTCAGCCAGCACCTGCGCTGCTTCGCAACCAGCTGGCCCAGCGCCGATCACCATCACGTTCTTTGGCACCTCTGCAGGCTGCTGCTGCGCCCAGAAGGGATCAAACTCACGCCCCGAAACCGGATTCTGGATGCAACTGATCGGCAGATGATGAGCCAGGTTGCCGATGCAGCGCTGATTGCAGCCGATGCACCAGCGGATCTCGTCGATACGCCCGTCTCGGGCTTTGCGAGGCATGTCGGGGTCACAGATCGTGGCTCGGGTCATCGCCACCAGATCAGCGCTCCCCTGCGCAACGATGCTCTCAGCCATGGCAGGGTGCTTGATCCGTCCAGCCACCAGAACCGGTACCTGCACGGCCTGCTTGACACGCTCGGCGAGATGCACATCACACCCCTGCGAAACATACAGCGGCGGGTCGAGCACGCCTTCGCTTGCGTAAGTGCCACTGACCACACTGAGATAGTCGATTTGTCCCGACGCCTCGAACACGGCAGCCACCACGGCAGCGTCGGCTTCGGTCAATCCGTCTTCGAGTCTTTCGTCGGCGATCATGCGAACACCAAGCGCCATGTCGGTGCCTATCACTTCACGCACTCGGGTGACCACCTCCAACGGAAAACACATCCGATCAGTGAGATCGCCTCCGTAGTCGTCGTCGCGGCGGTTGGTGGTGGGCGTAATGAACGACGACAGCAGATAGCCGTATGCGGCATGCACTTCGATGCCGTCGAAACCTGCCTGCGCGCAGATGGAGGCAGCTTCAGCGAAAGACTCAACAACCTCGGCGAGGTCTTCGGCCTCCATCTCTTTGGGTGTCTCAGCGATCACCGGGCAGGCGATGGCCGAGGGTGCCAGCAGCGGTTCCATGTCTTCACCGCTGTCCCAGTATTGGCGCCCACCGTGAGCAAGCTGAGCAAAAATAGCTGTGCCGTGGGCTCTCACCGCTTCCACTCCGGCACGGAATCGCTCAGGTTGCCCCGGCGCGAAAGCCCAGTCCGAGCGCGGCCAGCAGAGCGATTCGGGGTTGCGGGGATGCACTCGAATAGCCCCGGCGATAATCAGCCCTGCTCCCCCCGCGGCACGAGCCTCTAAGTATCTGATGGTGCGTTCGCTCCACAACCCATTGATGTCGAAATTGTTGTGATGCGCGCTGACTGCTATGCGGTTGGCAATCCGCACCGGACCAATCGTGACGGGACTGAACAGATGCGGGTAATCCACGTTGCTTAGGATGCCACGTTGAAACAGCGGAGTCGCCTTGGACCTAACCGATAAACACGGAAGTCACGGCCAAACGAGGATGCTGTTGACCAATCTCTCGGCGGCTCGAAGCCGTGACGGTAGCGCAGCAGTTGTGTCAGTGTTGTGGCAGCAGGTAGATCTTGCCGCAGTTTTTGGTGAGAGCAGTTTCGAAGGCTTCAGCGGCTCGGCTCATGGGATAAGTGTGGGTGACGATCATGTCGATTCGGTTCTGCACCTGCGGGTCGCACAGCATCCTCAGCAGGCCGTCACGGTCACGGAAACGCACATCGTGGCCGCCGGTCCAGTTGATGTGACGATCCATCAAGTCGTTGAGAATGCTCGGCGAGAACCGCACGGCGGCATCGTTGAAACCCATTGAGAACAGAGTCCCATAACGTCGCAGGCCCGCCATACAACGCTCAAGATAGTAGGGGGCACCAGAGCATTCGAAAGCCACATCAACACCACGCCGATCGCCGGTTAAGGCGTGGATCTGATCAAGCCAGTCATCGCTGTCGGGATCTATAACGGCAGTTGCGCCAAGGCGTCGGCACAGGTCCATGCGGTATGAGTTGCGGCCAAGCACTACTACCTGAGCACCCCGGTGCAAAGCGTTGACCACTGCACCCATGCCGATGAAACCCACTCCGCCGACCAGCACGACATCGCCAGCTTTGACACCGGATTCCTCAGCGGCGGTGTAGGTGCAGCCGAGCGTGCAGTTGGCCGATGCTGCATGATGGAACGACAAGTTGTCGGGCAGCCGCATCACCATGTGCTCGGGTGCTAGCCGGTAGCGGACCATGCCGAAACCGCCGGAGTCGCTGCCGTTGACCTTCTCAATGCCGAGCAGACCGGCGGTCACATCCTGGGGAGCCATGCCGTCTTCGTAACCTTCATAGGGGATACCCAGGCAGTGGGTAGGCGACAAGCCTTGAGTGCAGACGAAGCACTTGCCGCAGCTGTTGCCTTGAAAAACCACCACCCGGTCGCCGATCTCGAACCGCGATCTTGGACGGGTCTCCACGATGGTGCCGACCCCTTCATGGCCGAGATGCTCGGGACTGTCATGCCATTCGAACTGGTGGTCACGGTAGATGCGACCTTCGTTGCACACTGGTGCCACTTCCACTTCGACGACCACAAACCCTGGCCCGGCTACTGGATAGGGCTTAGTGGCTAAAGCCGCACTGCGAGGCGCTGGGATCGTCAGCACCGTGTTTGTCTTGGTAGCGGTGTTTTCGGTGATGATGATGTTGTTCTTGGTGACGGCAACGTGATCGTTCAAGACATCTCTCGCATCTTGGGTTCTCCCATCTTGAATCTTTAGGCTTCCCATAGGGTGGACAGCGGGAGGGCTGTGATCCGCTCACCTAGAGGGAGTGCGAGAGTGCCTGAATAAAGCACTACCCCGGTTGTGAAGCGGTCACCAAGATTGTCTCGCAACAGGGACAGATTATGGGCGTGCTCGAGCTTGGTGGTGGCGGCAGCCTTGATCTCTATGCCCGCAACACGCCCGTCGGGGGTCTCACATATTAGATCAACTTCTCTACCGTTCCCGTCGCGGTAATGGAACAGATCAATCCTGAGATCTGACCAGCCGCACTGGCGACGAACCTCGTTCACAGCAAAGGTCTCGAACATCTGACCGCGTGCCGGATCGGTAGGCCTCGCCAGTGATTTGGGGGAAGCGTTGAGCATGGCCGCAGCGAGTCCCGTATCGGTGATGTAAACCTTCGGATGGTGCCTCACCCGGCTCACTCGGGTTCCCAGATTGGCCGACCATGCCGGAAGCATGTCTACTAGGTGGACCATCTCCAGGTAAGCGAGATAGGTAGAAGTGGTGTTGATACTGCCAAGCCCCACCTGCTTATGGATTGTGCTTACTACCAGCTGATTGGCTGTTCTGGCGGCAAGCGTTCGCAGCAGGCGAGGAATCTCACGAGTCCGGCGCGCTCGCGTCAGATCGGCCACATCACGAGCAACTACCGTCTTCAAGTAAGAGTCAAACCAGGCACGTCGATTGCGATGATCCATGAAGAGTGGCTCGGGGTAGCCGCCACCACAGATCCGCTCGGCATACTCCGCCACGGTGACCGCCGATGCTTGTATTGAGCGCAGCGCGGCAGGCTCGTTGATCAGCCGATCTAGGAAACGCTCTTTGCGCCCCGCGATCTCACCCTGAGAGAAAGGCGACAGTTCAAGAATGCCCACTCTGCCTGCCAGCGACTCGCTGATGTTGGGCACGGTCAGGAAATCCGCTGATCCCGTCAACACAAATTGTCCCGGCGCACGATCAATATCCACAGCCATCTTGATGGCGCGCACCAAAGAATCACCCGCTCGCTGCACCTCATCAATCACCACTGGACGCTGAAGACCCGCCAGCAATCCGACCGGATCCTCACGAGCTATTCGCAGCAGGTCGTTGTCGTCGAGACCAAGAAAAGTCCCCGATGCTGCAATCTGGCGCGCCAGAGTAGTCTTGCCGGTCTGCCGGGCACCCTGGATCATCACAACACGGAAAGCATCCAGATGCTGGCGAACTACCTGTTCAAGGTTTCTGTTTAGCGCTATCGTTTCCACCCTTACCTACTAATCTTGCCGCGGTCTCTAATGCGCGATACCCTAAAACTCTAATGCGCGTTAATTTCTAAAGCTATCGCGCGATTTGCGTATTATCTAATACGCGTTAACATCTAAGATTATCGCGCGATTTACTGACTCGCTATCGCGCGATTTGCTGACCTCCTATCGCGCTATTTAGCTGATGGCTGCTGATTGTTTCTGAGGGCGAAGATGATGTTGCGGCGCTAGGCGCGGTAGAGCATTCCCCGGTAGGCGGAAGTGAAACCGGCTGCCTCTAAGCGAGCCATCCAGCGGGTCTCGCGCACGGGCTGGCCGTCAACCTTGGCGATTTCGAGTTTGCGGAGGCGGCCATCTTTGACCAGACCGATGATCGCCTCAATCCAGATCTCGTTCGACTCTGAACCTTCGAAGGTGGTCAAGGACCGGCCACCGCGTTCAAGGGTGACTAGTGGCAGTCCGTCAGACAGCACCACATGGGCACCCGCAGTGCGCGCTGGCCTTCCAGGCGAGTCGGGCCACGCTAGCGCCGCACCATAGGGCTGAGCCGGGTCGGTAGCGGCCAGCACCATCGGCGGTTCGTCGGGCTCAGACATCCGAGACCCCCGCAAACGGTCAACCGCTCCCGGCAGGGCGAACTGGGCTGCACCCAAACCAGCCACGAAATAGCCGCGACGAGCCTCGCCTCTCTCCTCTAGCGCCTTGAGCACCGGATAAACGCCTGCAAACCCACCTTCTGCGCCCTCCCCCAATGCGGTCTCGCGAGTAACAACCCCGTAGCGATCAAGCAGTTGATGAGCCCGTGCCAGAGCCGACTCGGTGGGTGCCGGTTGAGGGCTCAGCAGTGGCTCGACCAGCGACCAGCGACCAGCAGCCGAAGGCGGTCCAGCCGCGCTGAGCCCACCCAGCCGCAGACGACCCCGCCGGGATCGTCCAGCCCGAGACGCAGCACGCCTACCACCAGAAGAATGACGACGGGATCCGCCCGAGCGAGACCCGGCGATACGAGCCCGTAGCGGTGTTAGCGAGTCGTTGGTGACTTCGCCCGCCCATACCAGATCCCACAAAGCAGCCAGCACGGTTTCGGTGTCATATGGCAGAGAAGCCGCCTGAGCAGCAGCCACCAGATCCGGCCAGAACGAAGCTCCCCCTTGCTGCAAATGCGCTCGCAGAGCATCGTGAACCGCCCCCTCACGGGGCTCAGCGGCGGGAATCAGCAGAGCTGCCTGATCACGAAACACCAAACGCACTTTGCCGTCGGTGGCACCCAACGCTCCTGCGCCTACCCATACAATCTCGCCGGAAGTGCAGAGTTGGTCGAGTTCTGCTGCCTTGTAGCTGGCCATCCGACAAGCCAGCACATCGGCCTCCAACACCGATGCCGCCACCGGTGCTCCCTGCAGTTGTGCAACCACGTCAGCGAGAGCGTCCACTCCCCTGCGCTGGCTGGACACGCCCTGCCATTGAGGCAGAAACCTGGCCAAAGCCTCCGGCGGCACCGGCTCTACCTCATGACGCAACTGCGCCAGAGTGCGGCGGCGGATACGTCGCAACACTTCGGCATCGCAGAATTCACGCTCGACACCACTAGGCCGGAACTCGCCTTGCAGCATGCGTCCCTCCGCCACCAGCGAAACCAGACGCGACCCCGCCTGCTGCTCGCCGACCCCAAGCCAACGTGCCACGTCACTAGCAGTGAACGGTCCATGAGTGCGCGCAAAACGCACACACAAATCACCGAGAGGATCGTCAACAGCTTCACTATCGACTGCGGCTAGCCCTACAGGCAATGCCACCCCCGCTGCGTCACGCAAACGGGCTGCGTCGGCGGTATCGGCTGCAACTTCGCGTCCCGCGACACGCACTTCGATGGCTCGGCGCTGCTCTACCAGACTTTGCAGCCATTCTTCGACCCGATTGACACTTGAGCGGCTTGACTCTTTAGTGCCATCAGAAAGCACCAACGGCGCGCAGCGTGCAAAGATCTCATCATGTGTGAGCGGGCCCAGCACCCTCAGAAGGTCATGCACCTCGTCTGCGTCACGGGCTTGAGTCACTCCGGCGAGGCGCTGCAACTCCAACTCAACCTCGGCAATCACCCCAGCATCAAGCAGTTCACGCAGTTCTTCGGTGCCTAGCAGGTCAAGCAGAAGATCACGATCCAACGCCAATGCTGCGGCACGGCGCTCAGCTAACGGCGCGTCGCCTTCATACATGTAAACCGCAATCCAAGAAAACAGCAGCGACTGAGCAAACGGCGAAGCCTGAGCCGTGTCAACCGCCACCACACGCACTCGGCGGTTGCTCAGAGCTGTCATCAGCTCACGCAAAGCAGGCAAATCAAAAACGTCGTTGAGGCACTCGCGGGTGGTTTCCAAAAGGATCGGAAAAGCCGGATATTTGGCAGCAACCGACAGCAAATCCGCCGCCCGTCGACGCTGCTGCCACAACGGTGTGCGCTGATCGGGGCGACGCCTCGGCAGCAGCAGCGCCCGAGCCGCGCATTCCCGGAAACGCGACGCAAACATTGAAGTCTCCGCCAGACGGCTCGCCACCAGTTCAGAAACTTCGTCGGGATCAAAAAGCAGTTCCTCTATCGGCAGTTCGTCAACCGCTTCAGGCAGGCGCATCACGATCCCGTCGTCACCCCACATCAAATCCACGTCAGCACCCCAAACCTCACGCAGACGGGCTTGCAGCGCCACCCCCCAAGGGGCATGCACTTGAGCGCCGAACGGGGTGAGCACGCACACCCGCCAGTCGCCGATCTCGTCACGGAAACGCTCCACAACGACTGTGCGGTCATCGGGCACGGCTCCGGTGGCTTCTGCCTGATCTTCGAGATAGGCGAGCAGGTTGTCGGCTGCGTTGTCGTCGAGTCCGCAACGCTGGCGCAACCGGGTTGCGGCTGCGTTTTTTTTGCCCGAACGCAGTTCCCGAACCAGAGCACCTACCGCTTTGCCCACTTCGACTGGGCGGCCGGGGCCATCACCGTGCCAGAAAGGCATTTTGCCGAGTTCGCCAGGGGCGGGAGTCACCACCACCCGCTCAAAGGTGATATCGATGATGCGCCAAGTGGAGGCACCCAGCAGGAACAGCTCACCGACACGACTCTCATAGACCATCTCTTCGTCGAGTTCACCCACCCGGGTGCCGTCGGGCAGGAACACGCCGAACAACCCCCGGTCGGGGATGGTGCCAGCGTTGGTGACCGCAAGACGTTGCGATCCTGCTCTGCCGCGCAGCGTGCCTTCGGCGCGATCCCACACCACCCGGGGACGCAACTCTGAGAACTCCTCAGCGGGATAGCTGCCCGACAGTAGGTCAAGCACGCTGTGAAGCACCTCGTCGGACAGCTCAGCGAAGCTCGCGGTTCGCCGCAGCAACGCCGCCAGTTCGTCAACAGTCCAGTCGTCCATTGCGCACATCGCAACGATCTGTTGAGCGGCCACATCGATCGGGTTGCGCAGGTAGCGGGTGTGCTCAACGTCGCCGGAGTGCATACGCTCGACCACAGCCGCAGCTTCAAGCAGATCGGCACGGTGTTTGGGAAAAATCCTGCCTCTGCTTGGTTCGCCTAATCGATGCCCGGCACGACCGATGCGTTGCAGCCCTGAAGCCACCGAACCTGGTGACGCCACCTGCACCACCAGATCTACTGCGCCCATGTCGATGCCGAGTTCTAGCGTGGATGTGGCGACCAGTCCTTTGAGTTCACCGCGTTTGAGTTCGTCTTCAATCAACAGGCGCCTCTGCCGTGACAGCGAGCCGTGATGAGCTTTCACCAACTCGAAACCCTCATCGGCACCAACCCCGACATTCTCATCACCTGAAGTCATCGGCGGGGCTTTGCCTAGTTGCACTGGTTTTTGCTGTGCCTCTTGCTGTGCTTCTTGCGGTGCTTCATCTTGAGCTTGTTCATGCTGTGCCTCTTGCTGCGCTTGCTGCTCTTCTTGCTGCGATTCGAGGTGCAGTTCGTTGAGTCGAGCAGCCAGACGTTCAGCCAGCCGTCGGGCGTTGGCGAAGATCAGCGTTGAATGATGCGCTGCCACCAGTTCAAGCAGCCGGGGATGAATAGCAGGCCAGATGCTGCGCCGCATCGGTGAAGCCGCAGCACCCGCCGAAGCTGGCGGTTCTATCGTCTCACCCAGCGAAGCCATGTCAGCCACCGGCACCACAACCTCAATTTCGAGTTCTTTGCGTGCGCCAGCGTCCACCACGCTCACAGGACGCGGTTTCGCCGTTCCATCGGAGCCAGGCTCGAAACCACCCAAAAATCGGGCGATCTCGCTGAGCGGCCTCTGCGTGGCTGACAGTGCCACGCGCTGTGGCGGGCTTTCGCACAACTCTTCTAGGCGCTCAAGCGACACCATTAGATGCGCTCCCCGTTTGCTGGCAGCCACTGCGTGTATCTCGTCGATGATCACATGACGCACACTGGTGAGGGTCTCACGAGCCCGGCTGGTGAGCATCAAAAACAGCGACTCTGGGGTGGTGATGAGGATCTGCGGAGGATGCCGCACAAGCTTGCGGCGCTCCTCGGCTGAAGTGTCGCCGGTGCGCACCCCGACGCTGGGCACACGCACTTTTGTGCCCAGCCGTTCAGCAGCAAGGCGAATGCCGTGTAGCGGTGATCGCAGGTTCTTTTCGACGTCAACGGCTAGTGCCCGCAGCGGCGACACATACAGCACCGATGTCCTAGAGAAATTTTTGAGATCGGCAACACTGGAGTCGGCATCTGTTTCGTGAGTCATCAGCCGGTCGATAGCCCAAAGGAACGCGGCCAGCGTCTTGCCCGTTCCGGTGGGCGCGCACACCAACGTGTGATGCCCCGCTGCGATCTGCGGCCATCCCTGAAGCTGTGGCGGGGTCGGCTCACGAAACGAAGCCTCAAACCATGCTCTGGTCGGCTCAGAGAATGCAGCAAGAGGACTCACGTCTATGGCAGCCATCACCTCAACAGTACCGAACCGCTGCGACAGCCTGCCCGCAGCACCCATAGTCCCGCTGCACCTTGCACATATCACACACCCGCAACCACCGCACTTCTGCACCCGCAACCCCTGCCCAAGCCCCCGCAACTACCACCCAAGCCATAGAGTGCCTTGCATGACTCACCGATTTCGCTTCGGCGTGATAATGAAGCTGCCGCTGGCAGGCCGCACTTGGGCACAAAGCGCTAAGCATGTCGAAGACCTCGGGTTTTCGACTTTGGTGGTGCCCGACCATTTCGATGACCAGTTGGCTGTGGGTCCAGCACTCGCTGATGTTGCCGCAGCCACCACCACACTGCGACTCGGCGCGCTCGTCTACGGCAACGACTACCGCCATCCAGTGATGACCGCCAAAGAGGTAGCCACTCTGGACGTGCTGTCTAACGGCAGAGTGGAACTGGGCTTGGGGGCGGGCTGGAAGCTCATTGACTATGACGAGGCAGGGATGCCTTATGACCGTCCTGGAGTGCGCATCGACCGCATGCTTGAGTCGCTAGAGATCATCAAGGGACTGCTCGGTGACGGGCCGGTCACCTTTGCAGGCGAGCATTACACCATCAACGGTCTTGAGGGTCTGCCTAAGCCGGTGCAGTCGCATGTGCCTCTAGTGATCGGTGGTGGTGGCCCGCGAATGCTGAGAATCGCAGGTCGTCACGCCGACATTGTGGGGGTCAACGCCAACCTGCGATCTGGTGAAATAGGGCTCGAAACCATGCAAGACGTGCTCGGCGCTGAACGATTCGACCAGAAGCTGCAGTGGGTGCGCGAAGGCGCTGGAGACCGCTTCGATCAACTCGAAATCAACATTCTGATTCAGTCCGCACAGATCACTTCTGGTGGTGCCGCTACCACCGAAGCCCTTGAGGCAACTGCCGCGATGTTTGCTCAACCGACTTCTGTTATAGCCGAGATTCCTTTGACTCTCATCGGCTCACCACCCGAAATCGCCGATGCTCTGCGTCAAAGGCGCGAACGCTGGGGTTTCAGCTACATGGTGCTGCAAAGCGACAGCGACAGCGATCCCGACGTGCGCG
>JAPYNU010000025.1 GCA_028283245.1 Candidatus Aldehydirespirator catecholifindens
GCGATATTGACTTTCTGGACGATTATGCACAGTCGTGTGGCATGGCCTCGCGGTCGGCGGTACTGCACAGAGCGATACGCCTGTTGCGGGCCTCGGATTTGTCGCAGCACTATGAGGCGGCATTCGCTGAATGGGAGGGCAACGGCGAGAGTCGTGTCTGGGATGCTGCGGTAGCGGACGGGTTGACAAGAGACTGATTTGGCGGGACGAACTGTGGGTTGTGCATTTGGACTTGTAAGCCGCTGAAGTCCGAGCTTGGCTATGGGAGGCGGTAGGACGCTGAATTCGCAACACAGAGTTCAGGTCTCTGAGACCGTAAGCTTGGGCTGTGGAGATGGTAGAGACCGTGGAGATGGTGGAGACCAAAGGGTTGACTCAGCGGTTCGGTCCAACCGTCGCCCTTGACAGCCTTGATCTACAGATGCAGCCTGGAGTGACCGGGCTTGTAGGTGCCAACGGTGCAGGCAAGACCACTCTGATCAGCGCCATGCTGGGGTTGCGAAAACCGACCGAGGGGTCGCTGGCAGTGCTGGGGATAGACCCGCAGCGCAACGGTCATCGCCTCAGAGCCATGATCGGATTCGCGCCCGAACGCAACGTGTTGCCTGATGAGATGCGCGCTGTGGACTTCGTGCGGCACATGGCCGAAGTTCAAGGCCTGCCGCGCGGCGAAGCCCGCACCCGAGCATCTGACACGCTTTGGCTGGTCGGTCTCGGCGAAGAACGCCAGCGAACCTTGGGCACCATGTCCACCGGTCAGCGACAAAGAGTGAAACTAGCTCAGGCCATCGCATCGGATCCTAAACTGGTTCTGCTGGATGAACCCACCGACGGGCTTGATCCAGTTCAACGCAGCGAAATGCTGACACTCATAAGCAGGATCAGCAAAGATTTCTCAATTGATGTGGTGCTGTCGTCTCATCAACTCGAAGAAGTGGAACGGGTTTGTGACAACATTGTCGCTTTGAACGCAGGCCGTCTGGTTGCCTGCGGGCCGATCAGTGAACTCGTTGGCATCGGCGGCGGGATCACTCTCGAACTGGTTGATATAGCCGAACCGTCAGGGTCAGTAGACACTGTTGAAGCTGCTTTGGCTGCCGATGGCCTTGATGTGCGCCGTGATGCCGCTGTTTTGTCTGTGAGCGGCGCTGAGTTCGCCGAACTGTGTGATCGTGCCCGTGACGCGGTAGCGGCAGCAGGGGCACGACTTCGTCGACTTGAAGCGCGACGACGCACACTTGAAGATCTCTTTGAAGATTCAGTCCCCAAATCCTCATGAACAGCACGAACGACACCAGCAAGCCCAACAGCGCCACACACGGCACTGGAACAAGTGCCATACACGGCGCTGGAACAACTGTGGCAGAGGGCACCCAAGGAACCCAGGGTGCCCAGGGCGCTCAGATCATGGAGTTGGGATATCGGCATTACGACGGCGTGCGCCGCGGCTTGGCGGGATCAATACGCTCGGTGGTGATCTACTCGGTGAGACACACGCTCGGCTTGGGCCGACCCGCTCGACACAAGATCTTTCCGTGGCTCGCAGTAGTGATAGCGCTTATTCCGGGCATTGTGTTCGTGGGTCTGGCAGTGGTGCTCGACATTGATGTCATCGAAGATGAGATCCTGCCCGACTATCACGAGTACTACGGGTTCATAACCACAGCGCTGCTGTTCTACTGCGCAATCGTCGTTCCCGACATCCTCGTGCCCGACCGTCGCAGCGGAATGCTTCAGCTCTACTTGTCGTCGCCGCTGCAGCGCTGGAGCTACCTCACTGCCAAAGCGACAGCTGTTGCGCTCACGCTGGTAGTGCTGACTATCGGCCCGGTGCTTTTCTTGCTGGTGGCTTACACCATCGAAGGTTCTGGACCCGACGGCCTGATCGAATGGCTGCAGATTTTCTTGCGTATCATCGCCGCGGGCGTGGCTATTTCCGCAGCGTTCACTGCGGCGAGTCTGGCGGCGGCCAGCCTGACAGATCGCAGGATTTTCGCCACGATCGGAGTGGTAGTGCTGCTGTGGGGTACCGGTGGGTTCGCTCCAGTGCTGGTGGAAGTGGCGGAACTAGATGCGCGGATCTACGGTTTTGACATCGGTGGGATATCCCAAGAACTTACCCAGCGGATCTATGCCGCTGAGCCTCCATCGGCAGGCATTGATGACTTCGATTCGTCCTACACGCGCTCGCAGTTGTCGACTTTGTTTGTGGTGACCGCGAATCTCGCTTGGGTGGCCGCAGGAGGCGTGATCGTCTGGTGGCGTTATCGGCGATTGGCACTTAGCCGATGACAGCCTCAACAAGCTCTGGTGGCACACAAGCTTCTGTGCCTGAGTCTTCTGAGCCTTCTGTGTCTGCGTCTTCTGTGCCTCCGCCTCCTTCACCTAGGCCGCGGCCTGGCTTGGTACAGCCTTCGCCGATTGATGAGTCAGCCATGATCGCAGTGAGCAACGTGTCCAAAGCCTTCGGTGACGTGGTGGCGGTGTCTGACGTGTCGTTTTCGGTGCGTGCAGGCGTAACTGCCCTGCTTGGCCCCAACGGCGCTGGCAAGTCCACGATCTTCAGGATCATGTGCGGGTTGACTCCGCCCAATAAAGGCATTGTCAAGGTGTTAGGTGCTGAGCCTCGTAGCGACCGAGACGTGCGCGGTCGCATCGGGCTGGCACCTCAACAAGACGGCCTGTTCGACCGCTTCGATGCTTTGCAGTTTGTTACTTTGGCTGCCGCCACCCAGGCAGTGTCAGAGCCCGAGACCGCGGCGCGCCGTGCATTGCAAATCGTAGAACTGGATGCCGATGACTCTCGGCCAGTGTCGGGCTTCTCCAAGGGAATGCGACAGCGGGTCAAGCTTGCCGCTGCGCTAGTGCATGACCCCGAAGTTCTGATCCTTGACGAACCCTTGACCGGACTTGACCCTGTGCAGCGTCGCCGCATGATTGAACTGTTTCACCGCCTCGGCGACGAAGGCCGCTGCGTGCTGGTGTCAAGTCATGTGCTTGAAGAAGTGGCAAGGCTCGGCTCGCGTATTTTGGTGATCGCACAGGGTCGCCTGGTTGCCACAGGCGACTACCACGAACTGCGCGAAATGATGGATGACCGCCCCCATCGTGTGCGTATCAGCGTTGACCGGCCACGCCAGATGGCAGCAGCGCTAGTTGAATCTGGCACTGTGGTAGGTGTCAGCGTCAGTGCCGACGCGATTGTGGTTGACACCCGCGACGTGGACCGTCTGGGACGTGAAGTCGCGCCGCTAACACAACAACTTGACGCTCACTTGACTCGAGTTACTCCCCTTGATGAGGATCTTGAGTCGGTGTTTCGCTATCTCGTGGAGAGGCGCTGAAGCGTGCCCCAGTCTGCTCTTGCTCGTAGCGTGCCAGCGATTCGCGGCGCGGTTCTGACCTATCAGGCGCTGGTGCGCCAGGTTGTAACCCCAGGCAAGCTGCTAGCGCTGGGGGCTCTGGGCGTGTTGATGGTGCTAGTTGGTTGGCTGGTGGGCGTTGAAGCTACCTCCGACGGCGGAACCCCGTTAGCAACTGATCTGCTCAACGACGGCGCCACTTTCGCTGACGGGTTCGGGCTGGTTGTTCTGGTTCCGGTCGTGTCGCTGGTGTTCGGTTGTTCGGTGCTGGGCGAAGCCCGAGAGGACAGCACTCTGGTGTATTTGTGGCTAAGACCCATGAGCCGTGCATCGCTCGCTGTCGGCGCCGCTGCCGCAGCTGCAACCGCAGCGCTGCCGTTGGCTGTAATCCCGACGGTGCTAGGAGGCTGGCTCGCAGCTGACCGTGTAGCCGGTTCAGCGGATCTGATGCTCGGAGCTTTTGCTGCGGCGGCGTTGGGCACCCTTGCCTACACCTCGCTTTTTGTGCTTGTCGGGCTGCTTCTGCGCAAACCAATCATGTGGGGGCTCGGCTATGTGCTGTTGTGGGAGGGTCTGGCTGTAGGACTAGGCGATTTCGCGGTGCGTCTTTCGCTGCGCGGCTATATCAAGTCGCTACTGAATCGCCTCGCCGAAGTCAATACCGGATTTGATGCTTACACAGCCGAAACATCTTTGCTTGTGCTTGCTGGAGTGTCTGTGGTTTGCCTGGGTTTGGCAGCGATGCGACTCAACCGCCTAGACGTTGCCTAAACGACCTCGCACAGCTGTTGGATTAGCGGCCAGTGAAGGTGGCTTTGCCTGGGCCTTGCTCAAGGAAGCTAGTCACGCCGATGGCGGCATCTTCGGTGGCGAAGCATTCGGCGAATTGCTGAGCCTCACAAACCACAGCATCAGCTAGCGGTAGTGCCAGCCCGTCCATGATCGCTTTCTTAGCCATGCGCAGCGCAGCCGGCCCTGCCGCGTAACCGGCAGCCATCTCAACAGCCGCATCGTAGGTTTCCGCAGCAGGATGCACTGCTGAAACCAGCCCGAGAGCTAACGCCTCATCGGGATGAATTTGTCGGCCCGTGTAGATGATTTCTTTGGCTTTGGTGATGCCGATGAGTCGGGGCAGGCGCTGCGTTCCACCACCACCGGGGATAATCCCTAGAAGGATTTCGGGCTGACCAAACACCGCGTCATCGGCAGCCACACGAAAGTCGGTGGCCATAGCTAGTTCCATGCCGCCACCGAGGGCGTATCCGTTCACTGCTGACACTGTGATCTGAGGCAGGTTCTCCACCGCCAGAAAAGCGTCGTTGAATTTGGCGCATTGGCGAGCGGCATCTTCACGGGTGTTACCGGTGAAGCCGGTGATGTCAGCTCCAGCGGCGAAAATGTTGGGGCCACCCCACACAACCACTGCTCGCACTTCACTGTCGGCAGCGACTTTATGAGCTGCTTCGGTTAGTTCATCAAGCATCTGCGAGTTGATGGCGTTCATCTTGGGTCGGTCAATGCGGATGGTGGCGATCCCGCTTCCAGTCTCAACTCGAACAAACTCAGCCATGACGGCCTCCTCGCTGTTTCGCAGGCCAGTGATCCTACCGGTGTCGTAGGGTCGGCGTTCTCTCCGCGGTCTTGCAACCCATCAGCCGCAGAGGCTTGCACAATTCGCAAGTATGACTGTCGAATTGTGCTAAAGTGCTTGCTGTGATAGAACGTGATATTACAACAATATTAATAAAGCTGTTCCGGCAGTATCCGTTTGTGGTCGTGACCGGGCCCAGACAAGCTGGCAAAACGACATTGTGCCGGTCAGCGTTCGAGCCTCTCGCTTACCGCAGTCTTGATGCTCTTGATGTTCGTGCTTTCGCGGAGTCCGATCCTCGGGGTTTTCTGGCCGAAACCGGCGCTCCTGCGGTGATTGATGAGATTCAGAACGTGCCGTCGCTGCTCTCCTATCTGAAAGAGGACGCAGATGCCAATGGCGGCAACGGGCGCTATATCCTGACCGGCAGCGAGAATCTGACGCTTGCAGCCGAGGTGAGCGAGTCTTTGGCGGGACGAGCCGCACTAGTGCGACTGCTGCCGTTTTCGTTGGAAGAGCGACGACGCGCCGGGGCATCTGAGGCTCTCGATGACATCATTTTCGGTGGCTTCTACCCGCGGATCGTTGACCAGAAGCTTGAACCTCGCCAAGCGCTACGCGATTATTTTGAGACATACGTTGAGCGCGACGTAAGACGTATGGGCGGAGTCGCCAACCTTTCGGCATTCGCTCACTTCACTGCACTATGCGCTGGAAGGGTAGGTCAACTTCTGTCGTTGACTTCGCTCAGTGATGATGTTGGTGTGTCGCGCACCACAATCCGCGAGTGGCTCACACTGCTTGAGCGCTGCTACATCGTTTATCTGCTGCCGCCGTTTGCTCGCAGTGTCCGCAAGAGGCTCGTGAAGTCTCCGAAGCTCTACTTCCACGATGTGGGTTTAGCCAGCTATCTGCTCGGCATTGAGAGCCCTGGCCAGGTGACGACCCATCCGCTGCGCGGGCAACTCTTTGAGAATGTCGTGGCCAGCGAGGCGATCAAACACTGCTACAACCGAGGCCGCGACCCCAGGCTCTCGTTCGTTCGTGACTCGCGTGGTTTGGAGTGCGATCTTTTTTATGAGACCGAGCGCGGCATCAATGCCATAGAGGCCAAATCAGGAGCGACTATTTCGTCGGACTGGTTCCGATCTTTTGAGTTGGTAGCACGAGAAGTGCCTGATGTGGTCGCCAGGACTGTCGTGTATGCAGGTGCTGAGACCCAGACACGCAGTGCAAGCGATGTCGTGCCGCTCGGGCATTTTCCTGAGGTCTTGCGGAGCTTTGACGGTGACATGTCAGTGCGGGTGACTTGTGGCGGCGACCCGATAGCCGGTGCTGATGTGCTTGCTTTGTTTCCTAACAAAACCTGGCAGCGTGCCAGCACAGACAGTGACGGCGTAGCGCTTCTCAAGCTTTATACGACCGAAGCTGCGATGACGGTGTTAGTCGCTGCTGCAGGCTTCGGCGGTGCTGTTGAGGAGGCGTGGGTTCCTGATGAGGGTGTTTTGGATGTGCAGTTACAGGCCGTGGATGGCGGAGGGTCGGTCATCTTTGCGGATCAGACCGGTTATGTGCCTGGGCTTGAAGGTCGCCTCAACCCGATTCTCGATACCTCCAACAGGACGTATCTCCACACCACGAACATCGCAGTGAACGGCAGCCAGCAACAGCCGGTGAGTTTCACCGTCGGCGGAGCGGCGCTCAACCTCGTTGATGCCCACGGCAACGAGTTTGATATTCGTGTGGTTGCCATGCTCGGCCAGTCGTCGCTGCTCAACTATCGCTGCTTAGGTGCCTCTTGAGTCTCCGCCGAATTGTATGATTGGTTTCGGTTATTTTGTATTCTAGAGAGCCGATTAATTGTATGGTAGATATAGCTCAGATAGCCTTGCGTTATGGGTTTCTACGGGTACCGGGTTGTGGATGCCCGAATCGACAGGCTGTTTGAGGAGTTGCCTGCGATCAGCCTTGAGGGTGCCCGTGGGGTAGGCAAGACCACCACAGCGCTGGTCTTGACGTAGTTGACCTCACCAGAGCGCAACGGCTACATCAATAGTGAAGAGCGTGTGCGGGCAAGCGGTTTGAGCGTCTGCTAGTCGGCTCATTATCGGTTCGCGTGAGGTTGTTGACGCGCGACGGCTTCATGCTGCGTAGACAGCATTGCACATATTGCGCACCTTATATAGTGTGAAGCTATGAACAAGCCGACTAATGTTTTGCTTGATCCTGCTTTGAGAGCAACGGCCAAGCGCCGAGCCAGTGATCGTGGCTTGAGTGTCTCGGCCTATATCCGTGAGCTGATCCGCGCTGATGATGCTACTGCCAGTAATGCCGGTGGCGACATCTCGTCTCTGATCGGGATAATCGGCACCGGCACCGAACCGAGCGACATCGCACGCCACAAGCATGAGATGGTGCGACAGGCCTTCCGCGATGGACTTGATCGTATAAAGCTGACTCGAACCGATGCTGGGTGAGCCGCGTCTTTGTTGACACCAGCGCTTGGTATGCGTTGGCAGCGACCGACGATGCCTCTCATCAGCGCGCTGTTCTTCTCTTTGGCGAGCATCAAGGGCGACTCGTTACAACCGACCACGTACTGGTGGAAACTTGGGCGGTGGTCCGCAGCCGTCGCCACCGTGTCGCAGCCGACGAACTTTTGGCTACGATCCTTAACCGCAACGTGGCCGAAGTTCTTGCCGCCACAGCTCATGACATCGCAGCTGGGCTCTTGATCGGCGAGACTTTCGCCGATCAAGACTTCTCAATGGTTGATCGGACCAGTTGGGCCGTAATGGAGCGTTGTGGGATCGTTGAGGCGTTGGCCTTTGACATTGATTTTCTGGTCTACCGCTTTGGTTCGGGTTTGCAGGAGGCCTTTACAGTCCATCGCTAGGGGAGCGAAGAGCTAATCCCTGCTGCGCTGCTCGGCCCCTGACAGCTGGATCGCTTGATAGTTCGCGTTAGCGGCTGTCACGGCTTAGCGGCTGATGTCCAAGGTCGCGATCTGGCGGTTTCGCGGGCGGGCTGTTTGAGTTGCTTGCTCAGCAGTCGCTAATGGCGGCGAGGCATTTGCAGATCTCGTAGCTGCGATGCCCCAGTGCGCCCATCCGGCGAGTAAGCCAACTCTTGCGCACAGGCCGCAAGTTATCGAATGGGGCCGCGCACGATCTCGGCAGGCCCTCGGCGCTCCCCAGCGGGATCTCGGTGGGAATGCCTCGAACGGTGCTGCTAACCGGTGCCACGACGATGGAGCCGAGAACTGGAATAGCAGCGTTGCGGGTCACCACTAGCACTGGCCTGCTCAGGTCCTCGAATTCGGCCCACCAGATCTCGCCTTGGGCGGGGGTCATGCAGACTGAAGGGGTAACCGCACTGCAGGCATCGGGTAGTTACACGGAGAGTCACCAAGGCTCCTCGGCAATCATCTCGGCGGCTGTGCTGTCGGCCCAGGCCAGTTCCTCTTCGGTTTGAGGGATGCGCTTGTAGCCATCAACAATCTCATCGCCGATTCGGTGGCGGGGCTCTGGGTCGGAGTTTAGAGGGGCAGAGGGTTCAGAGGGGCAGAGGGTTCAGGCGGAGTCGGGGTTGTTGTTGGGGTCAGCACCCGCTTCGGTGACGACCGCATTGTTAGGTTCGCCAACAGGTTCGGAAAGCTCGGAATCGTGACTTTGCTTGAGTTGCACGAAGGCCATTTGCAGTTGCGACTTTGCCTCTTGCAGGGTTGGTTCGGCCTCGCCTAAGCGGCCTTTCATCCCCTCAATCAGCACCCCTAGAGCATCAATCGCCACTGTCGCCTCGGTGAAGTTCGGCGGCTGGCTCGACAAATGCAGTGCAGCCAACTCGTAGATGCCCATCGCATGATTGCCGATCACCACAGCAGCTGGCACAGCCTTGAGGCGCTCACGCGACTCGGCGAGTTCGCGCACATAAGCCTCGGCTTGGGCACGCTCCTCGGGTGAGAGATTGTCGAGATCCACATCACCAAGTGAAACGCCAGCCGCTGCCATGGCATCGCCGAGAGAATCGCCGGAAGTTGCGGCACCGGCATCGGCAGGCGCACCACCCCTATTAGCAGTAGAGGCTGCCCGCCCGTCGTCCACTGGTACTTCCCCTCCTGGGGTCCACAGTGTGCTCAATTGAACACCTCCGGCTTAGGCTCGCAATGTGCATTGGCCGCTTGCAGCAGCCGGCTGATACCCTAGCCCGGTCAAGTAAGCAGACAGCGTTCAGGCCTTTACAGGGGCGTGGTGCTGTCGAAACTCGGAGGTTCCGTGCTCAACAGGAGTGAACGGCGATAGCACCGCCAGGCGAAGAGCCCAACATAAACGACCAGATCCAAGCCCTTGAGGTGCGCCTCGTAGGTGAAGACGGTCAACAGATCGGTATTAGGACACTTCAAGAGGCGCTCAACTTGGCCCGCACAGCGGGTCGTGATCTTGTGGAAGTGGCAGAAAACGCTAACCCGCCCGTATGTCGGATCATGGACTACGGCAAGTTCAAGTATGAGGCGGCTCAGCGGGCCAAAGAGTCACGCAAGAAAGCGTCCAATGTCTCGGTCAAGGAAATGAAGTACCGGCCCAAGATCGGACGAGGCGATTTCGACACCAAAACCCGAAGAATCGAAAAGTTCTTGGGTGAAGGCAACAAGGTCAAAGTGACGATCATGTTCCGTGGTCGGGAGGTGCAGCATCCCGAACTGGGCAAGAAAATCCTTGACGATGTGGCCGCCACCGTGCAGCATGTCGGCAAGGTGGAGTTCCAGCCTCGCCAAGACGGGCGCAACATGGTGATGGTGCTAGCGCCCGACAAGCAGGCACAAGCCCGGCATCGCCGTAGACTCGAAGCCGAAGCGCAGGCAGCAGAAGTTGAGGCGGCAGTCGCCGAGACAACCGAGACCGCCAAGACAACCGAGATCACCGAGACACCCCAGTCCGGTAACGCCGCCTAGCTCTCGCTCCTCAAGAGTCCGGCAGCGCCGGGCGATGACAAAGATGACAAACAGACCACAACAAGGATCAAGCAGCGACGATCATGCCCAAAATGAAGACACACCGAGGTGCCGCCAAGCGGTTCCGACGTACCGGCTCTGGCAAACTGCGTCGCCGCCGCGCCAACAAAAACCACATCCTTGAGAAGAAATCTCCCAAGCGCAAGCGTCAGCTGCGAGGCCCGGCCGAAGTGTCGTCGTCGGATGAGCGGATGCTGCGCGACCTAGGTCTGTGAACTTAAGCAGCCGATCACAACGATCACAAGCAGTTCCCCGCAGAGCCGAGCCGAACGCAGATCAGCCTGAACAGAAAGTGACATTTCGATGGCAAGAGTGAAGCGCCCCGTGCAGTCCCGTCGCCGCCGTCGCGAAGTGCTGGCACGGGCCAAGGGTTACTACGGCAATAAGAGTCGATCATGGCGTGCCGCCAATGAGCAGCTCATGCATTCGGGCAACTACGCTTTCCGTGATCGCAAAGCCCGAAAGAACGACTTCCGCCGGTTGTGGATTCAGCGCATCAACGCCGCCTGCCGCCGCGAGGGCATGTCTTACAGTCGGTTCATTGCAGGGCTCAAGCTCGCCGGTGTGGAAGTCGACCGCAAAATTCTCGCTGATCTAGCGGTGAACAAACCCGAAGCTTTTGCAGCACTAGTCGCAACCTCTAAGAAAGCAGCTGCTGAGGCGGTTGAGGCGACCGCAGGGGCAGCTGCTGACTGAGTCTCAGCCAGCGACTCATCCGCTTGGGCCGCGCAGCCGCCGAGTCAGCGAAGTGCGGCGGTTGCTGCGTCGCCGTGCGCCGGGTGATCCCACTGTGGTGCTCGAAAGTCCGCGGATCATCAGCGAAGCGCTGACAGCCGGTATTGCGCCGTCTTTGCTGGTGACTACGGATTCGGCTTTGAGTTCGCCGCAGGTGTCAGAGATACTGCAACGAACTCTGCCGGACAACGCCAGCAACTCAGACCGAGACGGCAGCAAAGCGAGCGAAGTGTTGGTGGTTACCGAGCAGGCGTTTCGCTCGTTGGCACCGTCGGTGAACCCACAACCGCTGCTAGCGCTGATGGGCCGACCGCAAGCTGCTATGCCCGCCGTATTGGATGCTGATGATCTGGTGCTGGTGCTGGTAGGCGTGACAGATCCCGGCAACACTGGAACCATCATTCGTGCCGCTGAGGCCTGCGATGCCCGATGTGTGGTTGTGGCTGGTGGAGCTGACCCATGGGCACCCAAGGCTGTGAGAGCGTCGGCCGGGTCAATACTGCGAGTGCCGGTAGTGCAAACAAGCGCCACAAGCACAACAAGCGAGGCTGCTGCGGCTGCTTTGGAGCAGCTTCGTAGTGCTGGCGCGGTGATTGTGGCCGCAGACGCTCACAAGGGTGAGGACTACAACAGCGGCGTACTCGCCGAAGCGAGAGGCCCTGTGGCTCTGGTGCTCGGATCGGAATCGCACGGTCTCGCCGCTGGATTGCCTGCGGATCAGCGGGTGCGGATCCCGCTGGCAGGCAACACAGAATCGCTTAACGTGGCTATGGCGGCCACACTGTTGGCGTTCGAGTACCGACGCAAGCACGCATAGCACAACAAGCACGGCTGCTGGTATGACTGTGGGTGCCTTCGCAGGCGCTCTAGCCTTGCCTTGCAATGACCACCGACCCCGACGCCCGAAGCACTCTCAGCGCTCAAAGCACTTCCAGCGTTGAGCAGGCGACAGTCGAAGCGGTCTCACAGCTTGAAGCCGCCACCGACCTTGAAGCTGTAGCAGCTCTCGAGCATAAATTTCTGAGCCGTCGGGGCTGGTTCGCTGAAGCCAAAAGTCGAATCGGCGCCCTTGATCCTGCTGATCGAGCTGCTGTTGGCAGAAGCTTGAATGATGCTCGTTCACAGCTCGAAGCGGCTGTGAAAGCGGCCCGAGCACGCCTTAGCGCATCGCTCAGCGAAGACCTGTATGCCGCTGAGCGTCTTGACCTCACCGAACGCCTGCCTCTGAAAGTTCCCTTGAGCCGGGGCCGGATACATCCCGTAACAGCGGCTCGCTACCGCCTAGAGGACGTGTTCGTGGGCATGGGTTACAGCGTGGAGGAGGGTCCCGAGGTCGAAAGCGCCTGGTATAACTTCGAGGCGTTAAACATTCCCGACTGGCATCCCGCCCGTGGCAGTTTCGACACGATCTTCGTGAACCTCGGTGAACCTGAGGAAGTAATGCTGCGTTCTCACACCTCACCCGTGCAGATCCGCACGATGGAGAACCGCAAACCTCCCATCTACATGGTCGCACCCGGGCGGACTTTCCGCACCGACACCGCTGATGCCACTCACCTGCCTGCTTTCAACCAGATTGAGGGTTTGGCCATTGACCGCAACATCACGTTGGGTGACTTGGCTGGCACCATCAACACTTTCGTCGGTGAGTTGTTCGGGCGTGATGTCAAAACCAGGCTGCGTCCGTCGTATTTTCCTTTCACCGAGCCGTCGGCAGAGTTCGATATTTCTAGACCTGACGGGTCGTGGCTGGAACTTGGCGGGTGCGGGATGGTTCACCCCAACGTGTTGCGCAGCTGCGGGATCGACCCCGAGATTTGGCAAGGGTTCGCTTTCGGTTTCGGCATTGATCGCTTAGCGGTGATGCGTCACGAGATTGACGACATCCGTGAGTTCGTCAACAACGATGTCCGTTTCTTGAGCCAGTTCTGAGAATGGAAGTGTCGCCGACATGAAGGTTCTTTTGTCGTGGCTCAAAGAGTTCGCGCCCGACATCGGTGAAGTCTCCGACACCAACAAGATCAGCGAAGTGCTCACCGGTCTGGGTCTGGCTGTGGAAGATGTCACCGTCACCAGATCACTGCCCGAAGGTGTAGTGCTCGCCCGCGTGCTGGATCTGAGGCCGCATCCTGATGCTGACTGCATCCAGTTGGTGGAGGTGGACGACGGTTCAGGCTCGACTCTGCAAGTGTGCTGCGGTGCGTTCAATATGACGGTCGGTGATCTGATCCCGCTGGCCCGGGTTGGCACGGTCATGCCGAGCGGCTTGGAGATAGCCAGTCGCAAGATGCGCGGTCAGACCTCTGAGGGCATGTGCTGTTCGGCGCTCGAACTTGAACTAGGCGAAGACGCCGAAGGCATCATGATCCTCAACGACCGGATCACAGGCGAAAACAGCGAAAACAAAGCGGATCCGTCTCTGGGAACTCCGCTGGGCGAAGCGATCGGCATAGCACCTGATGTGCTCTGGGATCTAGAAGTTGGTGCTAACCGTCCCGATGCTATGTCGGTGATGGGAGTCGCCCGTGACCTGGCTGCTGGCCTGGGTGTGGGTTTCGAGCCACCCGATTGGTCCACCGACTCAGCGGGTAGCAGTATTGATACCGCGGTTGCAGTGGAGATCGCTGATCCGTCGCTCTGCGGACGTTTCCTAGCGCGAGTGTTGCGTAACGTGCCGCAGGGTCCTTCGCCTTCATGGTTGGCTGCTCGGTTGACTGCGCTGGGGATGCGGCCCATCAACAGCATCGTCGACATCTCTAATTATGTGATGCTCGAACTGGGTCAGCCGAGTCACGCGTTTGACCTGTCGAAAGTGGCTGGAGCGCGGCTCGGTGTGCGCCGTGCCCGTGATGGCGAAATCATCGAAACGCTTGACGGTGTTGAGCGCAGCCTTGCTGTGGGTGATGGAGTGATCACCGACGGCAACGACAAGGTGATCAGCATCGCTGGCGTGATGGGCGGAGCTTGCACCGAAGTGAGCGCCGACACCAGCGACGTGTTGGTGGAGATGGCCTGGTGGGATCCTCCTTCGATATCGCGCACGGCTAAACGGCTCAATCTTTCTAGCGAGGCCGCCACTAGGTTCCGTAGGGGCACCGACTGGGGCGACAACATGATGCGCTGCATGAACCGCTTCGTGCAGTTGGCTTCAACGGTGGGTGCTGCAGCAGCGCCGGGAGTGATCGACGAACACGGCGAGGTGCCTGAACGCGATGCTTTGAAGGTGCGCCCGCAGCGGGTCAACCGTCTGCTTGGCACTGAACTCAGCTACTCGCAGATGGCCGAGCATTTGCGTTCGATCGGTTTTAGAGCTGATCTGAGAGCTGACTTTGCCAGCGACTCACAAGACTCAGACTCACAAAACTCAGAAACTGAAACAGTTGGAGACGAAGCTAGCGATGCTGTGCTTGAGGTGAGCGTTCCGACTTGGCGCTGGGACACCGAAACCGAAACCGATATCGCCGAGGAAATAGCCCGGCTTCACGGCTATGAGAACATTGCTCGCACAGTCGTCACCGCTAATGAGGTGGGCACGCTGTCGCCCTACCAGAAAGATCGTCGGCTGGTGCGTGAAGTGCTTGTCGGGGCGGGCTGCTTTGAGACTCAAACCATGCCGTTCGTGTCGCCCGAAGCGCTAGCAGCGGTCGGTTTGGGCGGCGCAGGCATATCTCTCACCAATCCCGTGGATGACAACGAGTCGATGCTGGCACCATCGCTTCTGCCAGGACAGTTACGAGCGGTGGCATATAATCAGCGCCACTTCAACGGCAATGTTCGATTGTTTGAGATCAGCCATGTGTATCTGGATGCGCCTGACGGCGAGTTGCTGCCCGACGAGCGTGAATATCTGGCAGTGGCGTTGTCTGGCGCAGAAGCGCCTGAAGCGGTGGCGGTTCTTGATTTACTGACCGAGTCGCTGTTGTTGCCCGCAGTGGAGTTGCGCGCAACTGCTTCGCCAAGCATGCATACGCATCGATCCGCAACAGTGGCAGTCGCCGGGCGTGAGCGTGGCGTAGTTGGCGAAGTCCACCCAGAAGCGCTCAAGGCGGCAGGCATTGAGGGGAGAGTGGCTTGGCTGCAACTTGACTTGCAAGAACTACTCAACGGCCCCAAGGCTCGGCGGCGCTACCGGCCAGCCAGCAAATATCCGCCGAGTGAGATTGATCTGGCTTTCGTGGCTGTGCAAGAGGTGGCCGCTGCTGCTGTGGAGCGGGCGTTGAAGACTGCGGCGGGGGCGCTTCTGGTTCGCCTTGAGCTGTTTGATGTCTATCGGGGTTCGGGTATGGAGCAGGGTTTTCGCAGCCTCGCCTACCGGCTGAGGTTCCAGGCAGATGATCGCACGCTCACCGATGCTGAGGTTGCCGAAGTGCGTGAGCGTTGCGTTGCCGAAGTATTCAAGCGCACCAAGGCCCGCCTTCGGGGTTAGAACAAATCAGGGTTAGAACAACTCGGGTTAGAACAACTCAGCACTCGCAATAAAGCGGCACAGAAAACAGCGCACAAATTATTATAACAACGCACATAGTTGCAAAAGCGTTTGAGCTGCTAGCATCAATGTCATGACCTCCGAAGCTGAACCGACTGCTGAGTTGCCGAGTCACCGTGTCTATCGGGTTGCGGTGATTGGTGCGTCGGGTTTCACGGGTGCAGAACTGCTGCGAATTTGTGCCGAGCATCCACAACTTGAAGTGGTTGCCGCTACTGGCGATTCAACGGCAGGCAAGGCTGTGGCTGAGGTTTATCCGAGTCTCGCTGCCGCTTATCCGCAAGCCAAGTTCGTGCCCGCCGCAGCGCAAGCCGCAAGCGGATGCGATCTGGCTTTTTGCGCTTTGCCGCATGGTGCATCCCAGGCTCTGGTTCCCGAACTGCGCAACGAGACAACTCACATCGTGGATCTGGCCGCAGACTTCAGGCTGAGCGATCCTGCTCTCTACCCGCAGTGGTATGGCGAAGACCATCACGCTCCCGAACTGCTAGATGAGTTCGTCTACGGCCTTCCAGAGTTGTTCCGTGAAGCTATCAAGGGTGCCGAGCTAGTGGCTGCACCTGGCTGCTATGTGACTGCTGCCTCGCTGGCATTGGCACCGCTTGTGGCAGCAGGCGCGATAGAAGCCCGTGGCATCATTATTGACGCAGCAAGCGGCGTGTCGGGCGCAGGGCGCGCAGCTAAAGCCAGCACCAGCTTCTGCACGGTTGATGAAGATTTTGTTGCCTATGGCTTGCTGGCTCACCGGCACACACCCGAGATCGAAATGGCGATCTCTAAGCACTGCAACGGCGGCGATGTAGGCGATGTGCAGGTGCTGTTCACGCCTCATCTGGCACCCATGAACCGCGGCATTCTGGCCACCTGCTACGCACGGCCTAGCGCCGCTACCACCACAGATCAGGTTCTGGGTCTGCTAGCGGAGACTTACCAAGACGAACCGTTTGTGGTTGTGAGCGAGCGCCTGCCGTCAACGAAAGCGACTCTGGGATCAAACAGCGTGCATCTCAGCGCTAGAGCCGATCCCCGCACTGGATGGGTTGTCGTCATCGCCGCGCTCGACAACCTAGTGAAGGGTGCTTCGGGTCAGGCTGTGCAGTGCGCCAACCTGTCGCTAGGCATTGACGAGACCGCCGGGCTCACCACTACGGGGTTATATCCGTGAGCCCCGAAACAACCCTGTCACCCACAGCTGCACCGCCAGCCGAAGAGCCAGCCACGTCAGGGCTTGCCGTGTCGCCGCTTGCGCCTAAGGAGTTCCCGAAACTTCCTGAGCTACGCAGTGTGCGGCTAGCGACGGTTGCTGCTGGCATTCGCTATCAGAACCGCGACGACTTGATGCTGGCCGAACTAGCACCGGGCAGCATCGTCGCTGGCATCTTCACGCGTTCGCTTTGTACCGCGGCACCGGTTGACTGGTGCCGTTGGGCACTTGCCGAAAGCTCAGGAAGAGCGCAGGCCATAATCGTCAACTCAGGCAACGCCAATGCTTTCACTGGAGCGCTCGGCTACGAAGCCACCCGACACACCGCAGAATCAGCGGGACGGCTTCTGGGAGTGCCGACCGAGCAGGTTCTAGTGGCCTCGACAGGCGTTATCGGTGAACAACTGCCGGTATCGCGCATTCAGGCCGCGCTGCCTCAGCTAGTGGAGAGCCTTGACACCCCCGCTGCTGCTGTGGGCAGCTCACACGCCAACGGCGTAAGAGGCGCAAGCGATGTAAGCGGCTCAAGTGTCACCCGATGGCAGGCCGCCGCAGATGCCATCGGCACCACTGACACCTTCCCCAAAGGTGCTTGCGCGAAGGTGGCAGGCACAGACTGTCATGTGGCTGGCATCGCTAAAGGCAGCGGAATGATCGCCCCCGACATGGCCACCATGCTGGCGTTCGTGTTCACCGACCTGACCGTCAGTCGCGAAACCGCGCAGCGTTGCCTGGCAGAGTCAGCAGAGATGAGCTTCAACCGCATCACCGTTGACTCCGATACCTCAACCAGCGATACCGTGCTGCTCGCGGCCACGAACATCTCCCAGCAATCTGCTGAGTCCCATCTTGAGAGCTTCCAGCAAGCTCTCAACACCGTGATGCTTGACCTGGCTCATCAGGTCGTGCGTGACGGCGAAGGTGCCAGCAAGTTCGTGACCGTGAATGTCACTGGCGCTGCAGACGATGCCGCTGCCGTCGCGATTGCTCGGGCGGTGGCGGACTCGCCGCTTGTCAAAACCGCACTAGCTGCCAGCGACGCTAACTGGGGTCGGATCGTGGCTGCGGTCGGCAAAGCTGGACAGAAAGCCGACCGGGATCGTCTAGCGATCTGGATCGGCGACGAGCAATGCGCACGCGCTGGTGTGGCCAACCCTGACTACAGCGAAGCAAAAGCAGCCGAGCACCTGCAAGGCAGTGAAGTGGTGTTGCGAGTGGATGTGGGCGTGGGCGAAGGCACGGCCACGATCTGGACCTGTGACCTGACTCACGGCTACATCAACATAAACGCCGGGTACCGGACATGAGCAGCCCGAAACTCTCACAGCCTCATGAGGCTGCACACGATTTCGATCCGCAGCGGCGCGCTCAGGCACTGCTCGAAGCTTTGCCGCATATTCAGCATTTCAGCAACGCGGTTGTGGTAGTCAAATACGGCGGGAGCGCCATGACCGACCCAGTATTGGCCGCTTCGTTCGCCCGCGACATAGTGCTGGTTAATGCTGTCGGGTTGCGTCCTGTGGTGGTACACGGCGGCGGGCCGCAGATCGGCGAGCAACTGACCCGCATAGGCAAGCAGAGTGAGTTCCGTGACGGGCTGCGCGTCACTGACGCTGAAACTCTTGAAGTGGTTCGGATGGTGCTGTTGGGCAAAGTCGGACGTGACATTGTTGGTGCTGTCGGAGCGGCTGGGGGAGCGGCAGTCGGCCTTTCTGGTGAAGATGCCGGGCTTGTGACCGCTGTGCCGCGTGACTCTGCGCTCGGGTTTGTGGGCGATGTCGCTGCTGTTGATCCCAGCATCATCGAACAGTTGCTGGCGCAGGGACGCATCCCTGTGGTTGCGCCGATCGGCACTGATGTCGCCGGTCAGGCTTACAACATCAACGCCGACACTATGGCTGCGGCTCTGGCCGGCGCTTTGGGTGCCTCCAAAGTGGTGTATCTCACCGATGTGGCTGGCTTGCTAACCGATATGGCTACCCCTTCGTCGTTGTTGAGTCAGGCCACTGTGAGCGATGTCGAAGCCATGATCTCATCAGGAGTTGTTGGCGGCGGGATGATCCCCAAAGTCCAAGCCTGCATCGAGGCTTTGGGTCAAGGGGTCGGCTCGGCACACATTCTTGATGGACGTATCCCGCACTGCGTGCTGCTGGAGTTCTTCACCGACACAGGAATAGGCACAATGATTACTGCAGTGGCCGAGCCAGAAGAAACTAAGCCAGAAGAAACTAAGCCAGAAGAAGCCGCGCCAGAAGAAACTAAGCCCAGACTCCAAGCCGAGCAGAATAAGCAGATTAAGAATAAGCAGATTAAAGGAGCGTCATCATGAGTCAGGCAGCGCTAATCAACAATTACGGTGCCCCGCCTGTGACGTTCGTGCGTGGGGAAGGCGCGCAACTATGGGATGATCAAGGGCGGCGCTACCTTGATTTCTTGTGCGGTTTGGCGGTCACTGGACTTGGTCACGCCCATCCGGCGGTCACTGCAGCAGTCGCTGAGCAGGCATCCACGCTGATTCATACATCCAACCTGTTTGCTAACGAACTTACCGAAGAAGTGGTTGAGACTCTTGATCGGTTGATCCGCTCAGGCCCCGGCGGAGACACCGAGCCGGGACGCATCCTGTTCCAGAACTCAGGCGCTGAGGCCGTTGAAGCCGCTATCAAACTGGCCCGCAAGCATCAAGGCCACGGTCGTCATCAGGTGATCACTACCTATGGCTCATTCCACGGGCGTACTCTGGCTGCGTTGGCAGCGACCGGGCAACCCGAAAAGCATGAGCCGTTCCAGCCTTTGCCGCCGGGCTTTAAGCATGTTGCCAACAACGATATCGAAGCGTTGGAATCGGCGATTGATCCTTCGGTGGCGGCCGTGATGCTTGAGCCGATACAAGGCGAAGGCGGGGTTATGCCCGCTACCCGCGAGTATCTTCAGGCGGCGCGGCGGGTCTGCGACGAGCGAGGAGTACTGCTAATCGCCGACGAAATCCAGACTGGGCTGGGTCGCACCGGCACTTGGTTCTGCTTCCAGCAGTCAGGTGTGCAACCCGACATTGTCACTGTTGCCAAAGGCCTCGGCAATGGTGTCCCTGTGGGAGCGGTCTGGGCGCGCACTGACACGGCTGCAGCGTTCAAGCCTGGTGACCACGGCTCAACTTTTGCGGGGCAGCCGCTGGCGTTGGCAGCGGCTAGGGCTGTGCTGCGCGAACTACAAGCCATCGACGCACCAACTACAGCGCAGCGTCTTGGTGCCGAACTACAACGTCAGATCACGCAGATTGACGGTGTCGCTAATGTCAGAGGCAGTGGGCTGCTGCTGGGAGTCGAATTATTGCAGAAGCCGAGTAGTCGTAACGCTCGTGACGTGGCCTCAGCTTGCCTACGGCGCGGACTTGTCGTCAACGGTGTTACAGCGACTGCCCTGAGGCTGGCCCCGCCATTAGTGCTCACAGATCAACAACTCAGCGAAGGCTGCGACATTCTCGCTACTGTTCTCAAAGGCGGTTCAGATCTTAGTGATGCCTCAAACTCATCATCGCAATCCATAATAGAAAACGACAACCAGGTTGCTGGATCACCTACCCGATGAGCGTCCCAGCGGTTCGTTCAGGAGCCAAAAAAGAGCCATAGAAGATGCGTCACCTACTTGACATTGACAGCTTAACTCCGAATTGTGTGTTCCGGATCCTGGACTTGTCTTGCAACAGCAGCCCGTCGCCCGTGCTCGCCGACAAAAGCGTGGCATTGCTGTTTGAGAAGCCTTCTGCACGTACGCGCAGCGCTTTAGAAATGGCAGTAGTACAACTCGGCGGTCACCCGGTCTACATAACCGCAGGAGAAGTTGGTCTGGGCACACGAGAAAGCGTCGAAGACGTTGCCCGTGTCCTAGCCTGCTACAACGCCGTCATTGGGGCAAGGGTTTTCGCTCACAGCACCCTTGAGCGGATGACCGCGGTAAGCGAAGTCCCGGTTATCAACCTGCTCAGCGATCGTGCTCATCCCACGCAGGTAATAGCCGATTTGTTGACTATGCGCTCAGAGTTCAGCCATCTCGAAGGCTTGAAACTCGGCTATGTGGGTGATGCTAACAATGTGGCCCGCTCGCTGGCGTTCGCGGCTGGATTGTCGGGTATAGCCATGCGGATCGCTAGCCCTGAGGGATATGGCTTCTCGGAGTCGGATCTGAGGCAGTTGCGCCTTCACGGCTGCGAGCCATTGCAAGTCAAAACCCCCAGAGAAGCCGCTAGCGGTGCCGACGTGGTTTACACCGACACTTGGACTTCTATGGGGCAAGAGCAGCAGGCCGAGCAGCGGCGTGAGGATTTCGCCGGGTTCACGGTCAATCGTGGAGTCATGTCCGATGCTGCCGATAACGCCATATTCATGCATTGTCTGCCTGCGCATCGCGGCGAGGAAGTCGAAGAGGAAGTGATCGACGGTCCTTGCAGCCGCGTGTGGGAGCAGGCAGCCAACCGGATGCATGCTGCTAGGGGGCTGCTGATCTGGTTGACCGAGCACGATGAGGCTGCTGAGGCTGCTGAGGTTGACGAGACTGCTGAGGCTGCTGAGGCTGCTGGGACTGATGAGGTTGCTGGGACTGACGAGGTTGCTGAGCCTGATGAGGTTGCCGGAGCCTGACATGTATCACGATTGTTCGTAACTACTGTTGTTGAAGCCATGAGCAAAACCAATCGCCAGCATCTCATTATGAAACTCTTGAGCGAGCACTCTGTGACTAGCCAGCAGCAACTAGCCGATTTATTGGCTGGCCAGGGAGTAATCACCAATCGCGCCACGGTGTCGCGTGACCTTGATGAACTCGGAGCAGTAACAGTACGAATAGCTGGTGGTAACACCGCTTATGCTATTCCTGAGCATCCTGTGGCTCGGATTGCGCCTGAGGAGCATCTGCGGCGAGTGTTGAGCGAATGGGTGGCTGACATCGGCGCTTCGGGCAATCTGGCGGTGGTGAGAACCCCGCCGGGTTCAGCTCATGTGGTGGCTTCTGCTTTGGATCGGGCAGGACTAGAAAAGATCCTCGGGACAGTGGCTGGCGATGATTCTCTGATAGTGGTAGCCAGCGAAGGCATATCTGGTGCCGAGCTGGCTGATTGCTTGAGGGACTTGGTCGGACTGACAGGGCCAGACGCGCAGGAAGGACGCAAATGAGCGAGACCAATGAGCAGAATAGCAAACCCAGCAAGGTGGTTTTGGCTTATTCAGGCGGACTTGATACTTCCATTATTCTGCATTGGTTGCGCGATACATATGACTGTAAAGTGGTGACCTTCACCGCCGACATTGGCCAAAACGACGAACTCGAACCTGCCCGTGCTAAGGCTTTAGCCATGGGCGTAGACCCAGAAGATATTTTCATTGAAGACTTGCGTGAAGAGTTCGCCCGTGACTTTGTTTTTCCGATGTTTCGCGCTAACGCTGTCTATGAAGGCGAATACCTTTTGGGCACCTCAATAGCACGGCCTTTGATAGCTAAACGTTTAGTCGAGATCGCTGCTGTCACTGGTGCTGATGCCATTAGTCACGGCGCCACCGGCAAAGGCAACGACCAGGTTCGTTTCGAACTTGGTGCTTACGCGCTGAACCCCGACATATCGGTGATAGCGCCTTGGAGGCAGTGGGATCTGGGGTCACGCGAGTCGTTGATGGCTTATGCCGCTGACAACGGCATCCCTATCGAACGCAAACGCGGCACTGAGTCGCCGTTCTCAATGGATGCCAACCTGCTGCACATTTCATATGAGGGAGGTCCGCTGGAGGATCCTTGGTATGAGCCTCCCGCGGAGATGTGGCTTTGGTCGATGAGCCCTCAAGCAGCGCCTAATGAGCCAACTTATGTGGATCTCACTTTCGCTGGTGGCGACATTGTTGCCGTGGACGGCGAAGCCATGACCCCCGGCGAGGTTCTGCACACACTCAATAAGTTGGGAGCGGCCAACGGCATCGGTCGTATTGACATTGTTGAGAACCGTTATGTGGGCATGAAAAGCCGTGGCGCTTATGAGACACCAGGAGGCACGATCATGTTGCGTGCCCATCGAGCGATTGAGTCACTGACTCTTGACCGTGAGGTGGCTCATCTCAAAGACCAGTTGATGCCTCGCTACGCTGAGCTGATTTACAACGGCTACTGGTGGAGCCCCGAACGCCAAATGTTGCAGACCGCCATTGACTACAGCCAGGCCAATGTTAATGGCGAAGTTCGTTTGCGTCTTTATAAAGGCAACGTCGATGTGGCCGGGCGCCGTTCCGATGATTCGCTTTTTGATTACAAAGTGGTCACCTTTGAAGACGATGAAGGTGCCTATGACCAGGCTGACGCGTCAGGTTTCATTGCGCTGAATGCTTTGCGGTTGCGGAATCTGGCACGCAAACAAGCCGAGAAACTCGGCCACCGTACGCCAGAGAACCGCACCCCAGAGAACCATACGCCAGAGAACTATACGCCAGAGAGCTGAGTGGTGGACTCTCACGACACTTTGTGGCAGCAGCGTTTTGATGGTGACTCTGCCGAAGCGCTCAGAGCTCTTAACGACAGCCTGCCTTTTGACCGGCGTATGTTCCGTGAGGACATCGCTGGGTCTAGGGCTCACGCCAAGATGCTGGCAGCAGTGGGTTTGCTCACTGGCGATGAGTGTGACTCTATTTGCGAAGCGCTTGACATAGTTGAAAACGAAATGGCTGACGGTCGTTTCGTGGCTGCGATTGGTGATGAGGACATTCACACTGCGGTGGAGCGGCGGGTTACTGAGCTGACACCTGCGGGTGCCAAGCTCCACACTGGGCGCAGCCGCAACGATCAGGTCGCCACTGATTTGCGTCTCTGGACGCGTGGTGCGCTCAGCGATGTGGCCGAGGCGGTGCTCGGATTTCAGCAGACTTTGCTGCATCGTGCGGTTGAAGCTGGTGAGACGTTGATGCCTGGATACACGCATTTGCAGCAGGCTCAGCCGGTGTTGCTGGCTCATCATCTGCTGGCGCACGGCTGGGCTTTGACACGCGACGTTGACCGGCTGATGGAGGCTAAACGTCGTGGTGACGTGTCGCCTTTGGGTGCGGGCGCTTTGGCTGGGTCGTCGCTGCCGCTTGATCCATCCTTTACCGCAGCCGAACTTGGATTCGGCGAGGTTTTTGATAACAGCCTCGACGCGGTCTCTGACCGCGATTTCGTGGTTGATGCTCTTTACGCGTTGGCGATGCTGGGTTTGCATCTCAGCCGCATCGGTGAAGAACTGGTGATCTGGTCGTCAGCGGAGTTCGGTTTCGTGGAACTTGACGACGCTTACGCCACCGGTTCATCAATGCTGCCACAGAAAAAGAACCCGGATGTGGCCGAGCTGGCTCGCGCTAAAGCCGGTCGGTTGATCGGGTGTCTAACCGGTTTGATGACAACGCTCAAAGGTTTGCCGCTGTCATACGCCAAAGACCTCCAAGAAGACAAAGAACCGCTTTTTGATGCGGTTGACACGGTTCGGCTGACTTTGGCGGCGCTCAACGGTTTGATAGCAACGCTGCGTTTCGATGTCGAACGGCTACAGGATTTGGCATCGTCGCCGTATGCAATGGCTGCTGACCTGGCCGAAGTGCTGGTCACGCACGGAACCCCTTTCCGTGAAGCGCATGCTGTGGTAGCAGGCTTGGTACGACGTTCGCTTGAAGGTGAAGGGTCGCTCGCAGACCTAGTAGCCGCCGATGAGCGGTTGCCAGCCGAAGCTGAAGCGCTGTTTGAGGCAGCTGCTTTCGCTGAGCGACGCAACACTGCTGGCGCTGGCGGTGCTGGGGCGGTGGCTGCTCAGGTCAAGAAGTTTCGCAGCCGTCTCAATACCGACGCTACCCGCCTGGGGTGAGCCGTTTTCGTTGCTCCCCGCGGATGGATCGTGACTTCTATGATCGCAATGCGCTGGAAGTAGCGCCCGAACTGCTCAACAAGGTTCTGGTTGCGCCTGATGGCCGAGCCGGGCGGATCGTCGAGGTGGAGGCTTACCGGGGAGCGGATGATCCCGGCAGTCATGCCCACCGGCACCGCACCAAACGCAACGAGACCATGTTCGGCCCGCCGGGTCGTTTGTATGTCTATTTCACTTATGGGATGCACTGGTGCGCCAACGTGGTGGTCGAGGCTGATGGGGTAGCTGCGGCTGTGCTGCTACGAGCGCTTACGCCACTGGAGCGCCTTGATGCGATGTATGTCGCTCGTGGCGCAACAGCTCGTCGTGACCGTGATTTGTGCAGCGGCCCTGCCAAGCTCACCCAGGCGCTTGGGATTGACGGTGCTCTCAACGCTGCCGACCTCGTTAGCGCGGAGCGAGGTGTGACCATCGTTGACGACGGTGAAGAGCCCCCAACCGATCCGGCGGTAACCACAAGGATCGGCCTCACCACCGGCACCGACCTGCCATGGCGTTTCTGCGTGCCAGAATCACCCAACCTCTCCCGCCCATACTGACAGCCCATGCTCATCTCCCACCTGCTTCCAGCCCACATTGGCGCAGAGGCTCATCTAACAGTTTCTTGATCACTCTTGATGTCGCAGGTCTCTGCTAGGTTCTGCGTTCTGTGCCCCTACGACGAAGGGATGTTAGCCATGCCAAGCAACACTGCTGCCGAGTCAACTGGCCATCATCTCAACCGACACCTGTTCATTGTTGACAACTACCGCCTGCTCACGTCTGTAGAGACTGCAAGCGTAGATCTGATTTGCACAGATCCGCCC
>JAPYNU010000026.1 GCA_028283245.1 Candidatus Aldehydirespirator catecholifindens
TGCAAAGAACGAATCTGAATCGCATCACCCGACTCAACCGTGACAACACCCAAAGACCCATCACCAAGATGCATCATCTCGCCGTCGTCCATCTCTTCGGCGGCAGCAGCGGCCATGACAGCAGCAGCGGCCTCCTCGGCTTCAGCCTGTGCAGCGGCTGCTGCTTCAGCTTCGGCTTGGGCAGCCTCAAGTTGCGCTTCAAGCTCAGCGACGGTCTCTGGGTCAACCGCGCCTTCGGCTGCGGCCATAGCCTCTGCGAGTTCCGCCTCAGCGTCCGCTGCGGCCTGTTCGGCTGCTGCGGCTCGCTCGGCGGCAGCGGCTGCCTCCTCCTCGGCAGCGGCTGCTTCCTCAGCGGCCTCGGCTGCTTGGGACTGAGCAACAGCTACGGTTTCAGAATCTGAGTCGTCATCATCGCCGCATGCTGCGGCAATCAGACCTAGCGCCAAAAGCGGCACTAAAATTCTTACTAGTGCTTTCTTTGTTGACACTGTTCCCTCCTAACAGTTGATTTATTAATTGAGGTCGGGTATCACAGCTCTTGCTGCGGGTTGAAGATGAGCCGATATTAGGCAGAGACGAAGCTGAAGGCAAGTCGTAGTTAGCAAATCGGCTCCAGCACTACGCCTCAACTAATTGGCCTCGGCTAATTGTAAGGTTGTGCTTCGGCTGATTAAGCCTCGGCTGATTGAAAGTTTATGGCTCAGCTGGCAGTGCAGGCTTGCACGGTGAGATCAATCACAGCGTCCGCGTCGGCATCCCACACCACCTGATGCATCGGCACCCCACAGCCTGGAACAAAATTCGACAACGGACGCGTGTCTGTTACGGTCATGCCTCTGGTGTGTTCTCCGTGGATTTCCACCGTCACGGGATGGCTCGAACTGTGAAACAAGTCAGGGTGCGTAACTGCGATCACTGCGGTGGCATCATGCATCGGCGCAGCCTCCAGACCGTATTCACGGCATCTCGCATAGGCGTAATCCAAAAGATCCGCAGCAAAATCGGCCACTGGTGTCCCAGCCGAGCGCATCTGCGAAGCTTCGTTGCCGCCTAGCAGCACCTTGTGGGTGACATCTAGACCTACCATCGTCAGCGGAGCGGCCTCTCGAAAAACGATCGCCGCAGCCTCGGGGTCGGCCCAAATGTTGAACTCCGCCACCGGGGTGACATTGCCGCCATGAGCAGCGCCTCCCATGATCGTGAGGCTCGCCAGATGGTTGTGCAGATCGGGATCGCGCCGCAGTGCCAAAGCCACGTTGGTCAGCGGCCCCACCGCCACAAGATTCAGATCATCAACCGAGCGAGCAATGTCACAGAGATAAGTGACAGCGTCATCTGAAGCCAGCGAACGGCGCAACTCGGGAAGCTTCACGTCACCAAGCCCAGTAGCACCGTGAACTCGTGCCGCGTCCATTGTGGGGGCTATCAGCGGAAGGGCAGCACCCCGATGGACTTCAGCTGACAGCCCAGCGATCTGTGCGGTGATCAAGGCGTTGTGGGTGGTGTGTTCGATCCCGACGTTGCCGTTGACTGTGGTTATGCCGATTAGTTCACCGAAATGCGCTGCGGTGAGGATCGCCAAGGCATCGTCAAGACCTGGATCGCAATCCAACACGATCTTGGGTCGCTGCGAATCGGTTGCAGTGCTCATGGGTTAAGCCTAGAAGACGAGCCAGAGCGTCCATACTCCAAGACGAAAAGCGGGCCAGCGACGACACACTGCCGCCGCTGACCCGCCTCTCAATTCATAAGTTCACAGGCCCGAAAGCCGCGAACTAGCGGTTGTTTGCTTACTCGCCGCCTTCAAGCAACTCAACCGGAACGCGCTGCCAGCCGTTACCGACGACATCTACTCCAGCGTTACGCAGGTTGGCTACGGCCTCCCAGGCGATGTCGCTGCGGAAAGCACCCTCATCGGGTGGCGACTCAAGGATTCCTTCGTTGGTGGCTATTTCTACGGTCTGATTCCACAGGTCAGGATCCAGCACGCCTACACCCAGCGGCGACGGCCAGATCAAAGCGTTGATCTCGTTGAGCTGCCAAGTCTGATGCGACTCGCCCAGAGTGGGAGAGTTGTCAAGCACGACCTGCACGCACTCTTCGGGATTGTCACGGCAGTAGATCCAACCCAGCAGCGATGCTTCCACAAACTTGACTGCGGTTTCGCGGTATTCGGGATCATCTTCGAGCCGGTCAGCGTCAGCCCACAAAGCATCTTGGAGCATGGCCGTGCCGACATCGTTCCAGTCGATGATGTTGAGGTCTTCGGGTTGGAAGAGTTCGCCGGTCTCGGGATTGACGGTCTCTAGCACCTGGGCGTATTCGTTGTAGATCATGGCCTGTGCTGCGTCAATCTCGCCGCTGATCAGTGCCAGCATGTCGAAGTTCTGCTGCACCAGCTGAACGTCGTCATCCGGGTCAAGATCGTTCTGGCGGAGTCCAGCCAGCAACTCGTATTCGTTACCGAATCCCCAGTTGCCTACTTTGCGGCCTTCGAGGTCAGCCACTTCAGTGATACCGGAGTCAGCAAACGACACCTGCAAAGTGGCGCTGCGTTGGAAAACCTGAGCGATGTTGGTGATGTCGGCACCCTCCGCGCGAGGCACCAAACCCCGCGGCACCCAAGAGACTGCAAAGTCGGCTGCGCCGGAGTCCAGCACCGAGGCGGGGACAATATCGACACTGCCTTCGAGAATCTCAACATTCAGGCCGTAGTCGTCGTAGATGCCGGTAGCAAGAGCCGCGTAATAACCCGCGAACTGAGCTTGGGTGAACCACTGAAGCTGCAAGCTCACATCAACCGGCTCGTCATCCATTTCGGCTTCCATCATGGCCGCTTCGGCTTCAGCCATAACAGCAGCAGCAGCCTCTTCTGCTTCAGCCTGAGCAGCGGCAGCAGCTTCAGCTTCGGCCTGTGCGGCTTCGAGTTGTGCTTCAAGTTCAGCAGCGACCTCTGGGTCAACCGCTCCTTCAGCTTCGGCCATAGCCTCTGCGAGTGCCGCCTCAGCATCGGCTGCTGCCTGCTCGGCTGTGGCGGCTCGGTCAGCTGCCGCGGCTGCTTCCTCAGCGGCTGCGCTTGCTTCGTTCATAGCATCGGCTATGAGCGCAGCCTCAGTATCTGAAGCCTCAGAATCTGGGTCGTCATCGCCGCAGGCTGCAGCAATCAGGCCCAGAGCCAACAACGGCACCAGAAGTCGCGCCAGTGTTTTCTTTGTTGTCACGTTTCCCTCCTAGGGTTTGGTTTCTTCCAATGAGGTCGGGGTGCCGACAGTTCCTCGCCATAGGTCGTGGATGCGGCGGTGTTTGAAAGACGGCGGTGTAGTCGGCGGTGTTTAAAAGTCAGAGCCGATGACGTGCTATGGGCAGAGCCAAAGATCATGACGATCTCCTAGCTGTGAAATACCAGGGCATGGCTAGGCGCTCTAGTGCCACAGCCAGCACGTAGAGGCCGATACCTAGCAGCGAGCCTGCCAACACGGCAGCCCATGCGTCGTTGTAGCGGGTCAGTCCTGCGGAGGTGGTGATCAGATTGCCGAGGGCATCTTGGCGGCCTCCGAAGTATTCGGCGACGATCGCAGCGATCACCGCCAGCGATGTAGCCAGCTTGAGCGCTGTAAAAAAGAACGGCATGGCATTGGGGATGCGCACCTCGCGCATGATCCGCCATTTGCCCGCACCATAGGACTCCATCAGCTCAACCTGACTTGGTGACACCCGAGCCAAGCCGCGAGCCGTGTTGATAAAAACCGGGAAGAACACCAGCACTACCACCACCGCTTGGTTGGAGCGCGGCGACAATATCCCGAACCAAGCGTTGAAGATCGGTGCCAAAGCGATGATCGGCACAGCGTTGACAGCCACCGCCAAAGGGGTCAGCGTCTCGTTAGCGGCTCGAAAAGCGGTCACCAGCAAAGCGAATGCAACCCCGACCATCACTCCAGCTAAAAGTCCGGTCAAGACGATGAAACCGGTGACGGTGATAGCGGTCACGATGGCATCAAAGTTCTCAGCCACTGCGCTGGCGATCTCAGTGGGAGGCGGCAAAACAAAGCCATCGGGGCGCAGCAACGCCAGCAGGATCTCCCAGCTGCCAAGTATCGCCACGGCAGCCACCGTTGGCGGTAGCCATGAACTGAGCAGCGTCCTAGCTGCGCTCATTGCAGCCGACACGGCTAATGGTCTCCTCGTAGTGCGTTGCGCACGGCTGTGACGTTGGTGAAAAAGGCTGGATCGTCGCGGGTTGTCTCGCTACGAGCGCCGAGGTCGTTGTCTATGACAGCCGCGATCCGGCCTGGACGTGGCGACATCACCACAATCTTGGTCGACAAAAACACGGCTTCAGGTATCGAATGCGTAACAAACACCACAGTTATGCGCGTCTCTGACCAGATTCGCAACAGTTCGTTTTGCATGTGTTCGCGGGTCATCTCATCAAGCGCGCCGAATGGCTCGTCCATCAACAGCAGCTTCGGATCAAACGACATGGCACGCGCGATCGCCACACGCTGCTGCATTCCTCCCGACAGTTCCGCCGGATGATGACGAGCGAACTCTGACAGTTTCACCAGCTCAAGCATTTCTGCTGAACGGCGGCGACGCTCGGCTGCTTTCCAGCCCATTAGCTCAAGCGGTAGTTCGATGTTGCGCGCCACGTTGCGCCAGTCAAACAGCCCAGCTCGCTGAAACACCATCGAATAGTCACGGTCTAGTCGGGCTCTGTCGGCGGCTTTGCCGTTGACTGTCACCGTGCCTTCGGAGGCATCAATCAGCGATGCCACGAGACGCAGCAGTGTGCTTTTGCCGCAACCAGACGGGCCGATGAGAGTAACGAAGTCTCCCTGACCGATCCGCAGGTCTATCCCCTCTAAAGCTTTGACCTCGTTGTGGCGTCCCGGGTTGAAAATCTTGGAAACGTCGGTGATCTCGACCGCGTTCACCGTTTCGTTGTTGAGCGTTTCGGGTTGGCTGCTCATGTGAGCGTCTCCCGTCCTTTGCGGCCCACTAGGGCGTACTCGATTGTTGCGATGAGCGCAAACACGAATATTCCTAGCGCGGCTGCTCCGAGCACAGCAATATAAAGGCGTTCAGGGCCGGTTGTGTAACGCTGGGCTTCTAGCAGCACCCTGCGGCCCAGTCCTCCCTTGACTCCGGCTGAGATCTCGCCCACGATCGCGCCTACCACGCTGGCAGTGGCGGCGATCTTGAAAGCAGCAAACAGATACGGCAGCGATGCCGGGAACCGCAGCCGCCACAGCGTCTGACCCCAACGCGCTGCATATGAGTCCATCAGTTCGAGGTTCTCTACCCGAGGCGACTGCAAGCCACGCAAACCGTTGATCGTCACCGGAAAGAACGTGAGGTAGGTGGCGATGATCGACACCGACATCCAGTCCTGCCACTCAAAAGGCATGAAGTCGAAGCTTTTGCGGCCCCAGATCACGATGATCGGCGCGATGGCTATCAACGGAATGGTCTGGCTGGCTATCACATGCGGCACTAGGGCACGCTCTAGACGACTCGAAGTGGTGAGCAGCACGGCGATACCCAAGCCGACCAGAACTCCGATACCGAAACCCGCCGCTGCCTCACGCAAAGTGAAAGCTGCTTCTTTGGCGACAATCGACCAGAACGCCTCGTTGGTGCCACGAGGCTGTTCAAAGATGCCTGAGATGATGTCGAGCACTGGCGGCATCTTGAGATCGTCAGAGCCTGGCAGGATTGATCCGATCAACGGCCAGTCGGATTGTGCATCGTCAATGGCGGTGCCTACCTGCTTGTAAACGCTGTAAGCGAAGGCCAGAACGAAGACGAACAATGCCAGCACAACGGTTTGACGAACGGTGCGATGTAGCCGCTGACGGCGCTGCTCGCGGGTGGCCTGCAGGCGGATCCGCTGCTCAAAAACGATGGGATCATCAGCGGATGCTGCCGCAGCGACATC
>JAPYNU010000027.1 GCA_028283245.1 Candidatus Aldehydirespirator catecholifindens
CAACTTCGTGAAGCCGCGCAGGCTCGGTTCGCTGGTGGCATCCGACTCGGGAGTGCGGCTCGAAAAAGATCCCGACACTGTGCGCGAAACCGATATCGCTTTCACATCCGCTGAGAAGATCCCGCCGGGCACACGCATTCCTGGATACTCAGAAGAGGTGCCTGACCTCGTGGTTGAGATCAAATCCCCCAGCGACAGTCGTCGCTACATGGCCGACAGAGCCGCAATGTGGCTCAGCCACAGCGTGGGTCTCATATGGATAATCCATCCCGACACTCGCAGCATCGACATCCACCGCCCCGACCGCGCCGTTAGCACCATCACAGGCGACGACACTCTCAACGGCGCTGACGTGTTGCCCGGCTTCACCTGCCCCCTCACCGACATCTTCGACTAACTGTTCAACCCAACAACCTCTACCTCGCAGCGTATGCCGGGGGCTTTGGCGAGCTTGCTGGCATCGGTAACGATCACCGCGAGTCGCGGTCGGCTCGAACCGCCGTTACAGACGCTTCAAAGCCAATATTGCCACCAGCCTGAGCACCTGCGCGTTCAAGCACCTCGGCTAGTGTCGGATTACGGGCTTCTTCGCAAAGAAGTTGCAGCAGGTACTCCTGCAAAGACTGCCCCGACCCGACAGCACGCTCACGCAGCGTCTGATGGACATCACCCGGCACGTTCTTGACCTGAATGCTCGTCATAGTGCCATTCTAGCGCCAAAACAGCTGCCAAAAATGCACAATAGCGCTACGGGGTGCTGGCACTTGGCAGGGTCTTCCAAACGTTGGGAACTAATCGAGCACCTAGAGCGTCTTAAACTGTTACCCACATACTCCTATGGCAGCCAAACCGGCTCCATAGCTACTAGGATACTTAATTATGCGCCTTATCCGACTCTGGTTTCGTTGCTGTTGGATTTTTCTTGGCGGTCTTTCGTTGATGGCATCATCCTGCACTACTGCAGATGACAGTGGTTTAAAAGAAACTACTACTGTGATTTATGAGACTAGCCAGTTAGAACCGGTTGAGAGTTTATCGCCGGTGACATCAACATCTGTTGCAGCGGTAAAAGCTGAGGAGGGTGAAGTCTATTCTGCGTCTGTCCCCGTATCCGTTGCTGGTACATATTCTTGGGGGCCGACTGGATGGCACCGCGACCAGTTGTGGACGGGTGTTCTTGATGTGGATCCCCAAACGGGGTGCTTGTTTATGGATGTTACAAATCGCGACGGACACGATTTGAGCAGCGACTCTGCAAAGCTACACGCCTTTTTGAGACTGTCGTCGCAAACAGTGGTGAACATACATGGCGGCACTGTGAACTTGACAGGTTCTGAGACTCTCAACGATGGTGATACTGTCACGGTGCTCGGCACTCAGAGATGGCAAGAAGATTGGTATTATCCAGGTGAATACGAAACCTCATTTTCGTCTAACTGGAATCTTGATCCTCAATGTTGGGCGAACGTTTCGTTTTGGGTCTCCTGGATCGGGCCGTCATCTGCCGACACGCCTCAGCCTGATCCTGAGCCCGCTCCTGTAGCTGGCTTGCTTCCTTGGGACCTGAACCAGATGAGCCATATGCAAGCAGATTACGGGTATCTACAAATTGAAGGGCGCTGCCTCTACCTTCAACCGCTCCAAAGCTATCGAGATCTGAGATCAGAGGAGACATCAGAGATCAGATTTATTCGTGACGGGTTGACTACAGGCGAACAACTTCATGATGCTCTCCAAAGAAGTTTTCTCAGACTACACCAACCCGAAATCAAATTTCATGCAGATTCACAACAACTCTGGTTCAAAGGAAAAGGACCGATGACCAACGGAGACCTAGTAATCATAGGAGGTGCCAACGCTTCAGGTCTCTACAGAGGAGTAGACAACTATGTTGATGAGTGTCACGCCCCTTGGATCGCCGCACCGTCATCAATTGAGCTATGCACAACCGACAACCACTGTCACCCAGAAGACTATATGTTCTATATGTTATTCGAGATACCAATGACTGTAGACCCTTCACAAATCTCATCGTCTAACAAACTGACCACGATCACAGAGGATTTTTATGTGGAGCAGTATGGGGTGACACTCAAACAGGCTCGCGCTCGGTTGGCTCGCATCCCTCAACTGAAAGAACTACTAGATGAAATACTCGACATCGAACTGCATCGCCTCGCAGGACTAGCCATTGACCATTACGACAAGTTCGGGGCCTGGGTATGGCTCACCGGCAACGAGACTCCTCATCAACGCACCACCGAAATCGCCGCAGCCAACCCTGACCTGGAAATACGTCTCGGCGCAGACCACACCTACTTCGAACTTCTAGATGCCGCAAGAATGATCAGCAACATCGCTGGCATCAGAGGATTGACCCATGAGCCCGGCGGGCTCGACTGGCTGATCCATTTCATAGATGCTGACATGCGCTCCAACAGCATCGAAGTCGGAATAGACCCTGGACACGAAACCCGCAACTCGCGCGTATCTGTAGACCCCAGCCGACCCAAAGCCAGCGACGAAGAAGTCCAAACTGCTATCGAAACCATCGAAGACGCACTCGAAAAACGCGTACCGGTTGCATACAGTGTCACCGACGGACGCAAAGCCGCTCAACTAGCCAACCGACGACCCGAAAACAACACCGCCAGCCTAGACCAAGCTTATTACCAACACCGGCTACAAAAACAACGCAACCAAACCGAAAACAGCGAATAAAAATAACTCACTGTTCGACTTAGAGACCGGAGGCAGCACCTATTTTAGCTCTCGGGTCGGCAGCGCCAGCGAAGCTGCCATGTTCGGTGACTTCAATCAGATGAGCATGCCCAAAAGTGTGAGGCGAGTCGCTGCACACCTCTGTGATATGTCCCCGGGTCGTCAGTGCGTCATGCCACCAACCGGCGGGATCCTCTAGCAGCACCCGTCTGCGCCGACCGGGACGCCAAGTAGTGAACCCTGCGGCCTCACCCAACGCAGCAAGAACCCAGCGCGGCGCTGCCACAGCCGCACCCGGTGACTGCCCCAAACCCAGAGTGCGAGCCACAAGCTGTAGCAGTATCTGAGGCTGCGAGTCACCGCCCATAGTGCCCAGCACTTGACGCAGCGAACCGTCAGGCTTGGTGACCAGAGCTGGCGAAAGAGTGTGCGGCGGACAACGACGCGGCCCGTATTCCGCCCGATGGCCGGGCATTAAGTTGAAACCGATGCCGCGGTTGTGCAGGAAGATGCCGGTGCTGCCAGCCACCAGCAACGACCCGAAACCCGCAGCGTTGGAGTTGATAAGCGACACGCCCATACCGTCGCCGTCAACAGCGCACAGGTATGTGGTGTCACCCATCGCAGCAGGCGCAGCCAAATCAGAAGCGTGTTCGGCATCAATAGCGTCGCGTCGAGGCCGGAGCCGATCAGGATCAACCAACGCTTGACCGTCTGCGCCTTCGTGCAGCGCACGCACCCGGTCATAGGCGGCTTGTGATGCTGCTTCTATCAGCAGATGAGCCCAGCGCCCGTCATCAATGCCACCAAGGTCAAGACCATCAGCGATCCATGCACCGGCCAGCGTGAGATAGCCCTGCGAAGTGGGCGGAACGGTCCATAACACATGCCCGAACGCTTCGGCACGCACCGGCTCAACCCAGCGGGCGATCGGGCGACGCAAGTCAGCTTCGGTGTATTCGCCTGCCCCCAAAGCCAACAAACCCTCACCGAACTCACCTAGATAGAAGCCTCCACGACCCTGACTGATTACAGCTTTGAAGGCTCTGGCCGTGCCAGGGCGTCGCAGCACCTGACCGGGCTGCAAACCCGCAGGGATGTCGGTGTTGCCCGCAACGGCGGCCACCTCAACAGCACGCTCAGCAAGCAACGGCGAGACCGCGAAACCATTCTCTGCGAAACGGACAGCCTCTGCCATCACCTCGGCCAGCGGCAAACGTCCGAAACGATCATGCAAGGCCAGCCACCCATCCACAGCACCAGGCACAGTCACCGAAGCCACGTCGCCGTGCAGCGGCATTTCATTCATACCCTGCGCTCGCAACCGATCTGCGTCGGCACCCGAGCCAGCAAAACCGGCAGCATCAAGAGCTAACGGTGCGCCGCTGCTGTCATGCACCAGCGCCCAGACATCGCCGCCGGGGCCGCACATGTGCGGTGATGTCACCGCCAGCACTGCATTAGCGCCAACCGCTGCATCGGCTGCTGAACCGCCACGGCGCAGCAGGTCCACACCCACACCGGTTGCCAGATGGTCGACGGTTGACACCATTCCCGCCGCAGAGGTACGGGTAGCTACGCAAGGAAATAGAGACATGTCAACAGTGTTGCCCAATATCGCCTGTTTCGCCCCGTCGAGCACAGTCTTTCAGTCCGGCTTGCGAGCTACACCAAGCACATCTAAAACTATTTTACATTATAATACATTTATTTATATATTATTTCAAAATGTTTGCTCCCGTAGCCCGTCACCCCGACAA
>JAPYNU010000028.1 GCA_028283245.1 Candidatus Aldehydirespirator catecholifindens
GGTTATGGAGTGTTCGCGGCGGCTGGTTAGCCAGGCACCGAAGAGCACTATCACGATTCCTGCCCATTGCACCGGCAGCACAACCTCTGAATTGAAACCCATTCCCAGCAACATGGCAACGATAGGGATGCAGTAGACGGCAGTGCCCGCACGCGTTGCACCAGCGCGTCCGACCAGTGCAGCCATCAGCCCAAAAGCTGCGCCAGTGTTGACAATCCCAAGCACCAACACTGCCATCACTGGGGCAACATCCCATTGCGACCCGGGCAAACCCGCCAGACCAAAAGGAGTGGTAAACAGAGAGGCAATACCAAGCGCTCGCATCATCAATGCTGGCGCTCCGTAACGCTGTTGCAAAGGAACGGCGAGGTTCATGGCGATCCCGTAGCAGAATGTGGCCAGCAACACCAGCGAAATGCCCCAGGCAGCGGCACTTGACTCAATCGCTTCGGGCAGGCTCAAGGTTGCGGCACCGACGAACCCGAGTGCTATGCCCACAGCCTGATGAAACCGTGGCAGAGAGCGCAGCAGCACTGCGGCAATCAGCGCACCGAAAATCGGCACCGAAGCGTTGAGCATTCCGGCCAGCGCCGAATCAATGTGTTGCTGAGCGATGGGAAACAGCAGCAGCGGTATGACCATCCACAGAACGCCAATCACCATGACCTTCGGATAGTCGGCGCGCTGCAACGGTTGCCGAGCTGCCGGAACAACGGTGAGTGCTGCGAAACCTAAAGTAATCCTGAGCCAGCCAATCACCGTGGGTTGCAGCGACTCCAAGCTTATTTCGATCAACAAAAACGACGAGCCCCAAATCAAGGCAATGCCGACCAGCATCGCCCATTCAATCAACCCGAAAGATTCAAGTCGTGATCCTTGTGATGTGGAGAAGACTCGTTGAGTTGTAGGAGTGCTGTCGCTCAACGTGCTATCGGGGTGCGCCAAGCGAACATGTCAGGCGCAGCGCCTGTTTGGATATCCATCAGCGCTTGACGCAGTCGCATTGTGTTGCGTCCTGGCTGGGTGTTGCGTCCTGGCTGGCCGCCACTGAAATGCAGCGACTCGCCGCCGTGAATGATGGTGCCGACGGGTGCCACGACCGCTGCGGTACCAGACAGGAACGCCTCGCCACGCTCGCACCACTCAATCAGCTCATCAGGACAGATGGAACGTTCCTCAACCTGATAGCCGAGATGGTCGGCTAAGCGGATCACGCAGTCGCGAGTCACTCCATGCAGGAATGACTCATCAAGGTGTCTGGTGACTACCCGATTGTCGTCTACCAGAAAAAAATTCGAAGCGCCTGTCTCGGTGATGTCGTCAGCGGTAGCGAACAAAACCTGGTCAACGGCTTCGTTAGCCGCCATAACCGCTTGGGTGAGACCCAGAGACATGACATAGTTGGCACCACATTTGATCATCCCGAACTGTGCCACAGTGCGCTGCAGCGATGTTTCTAGCAGCAGCGTCAACGGCCTCGGACCGCCCTTGAAGTAGTCACCGACCGGGCTGCAGACCACATACAGCAGAGCTTCTTGTGAGGGTGAGGTGGCTGCGCCAATGTTGGCTTCGGTGCCGATCAGAGTGGGACGTATATAAAGCGATCCCGGGGGGTCGGGGGTCTCTGTGGCGTTGGCCGCGACTGCGTCAATGATCATGCGTCTTAGCATCGCCGGGTCCACAGGCGGAAGGCATAAACCCTCGGCGCTGCGCACTAGGCGAGCGACATGATCATCTAAGCGGAACACGGCTAGTGATCCGTCGCTTTGGCGATGGGCTTTCATGCCCTCAAAGACGGCGCTGCCGTAATGCAAGACATGCGCTGCCGGACTTATCGTCAAGTCGCGGCAAGGCTCTGGTGAGCCTCGGTAGATGAAAAGCCCACTTTGGGTGTGCGCTGTGGTCATCTGCTCACACAGCACAGTCCCGAAGTCGGCAGCAGTTGGAGCAGCGCTACTGGTTGTCACAGGCATAGCAGTCTCAGGCATGGCAGTCTCAGGTGTCGCAGTCTCGGGTGTCGCAGTCTCGGGCATGGTCATTGCTGAGTCATGCTACGTACTAAATGTCGCGATGGATTGAGTCGTGACCTATTTTGGCAGCCACCGATTGAGTCGTGAAACTGCTGCCGTAGCAAAGGGAAAGCTTCGACAGCAGGCGGAGTTGTTCAGCGGGCGAGGTGCGGAGTGCGGGGCTTTGGCTGATCAAGCACGCTGATCTTGCCGGTTACGGTGGCGGTGATCGGCTTTGGCCCTGGCAAGGCAGTTTGAGGCAGTGGCTCCGAGGTTTCGCTGTCTTGATCTGGTTGCTCACTAGAGTTTGGGTGGTCTGCGCTCACGGCTCCGGCGGCAGGCGCCGCATTTCCATCGCACGATAAAGATCGTCACCCACTGCCTGCCATGCAGCAGCTATCGCAGCTGCGTCGGCCTCGGCTGGGCTGTCATATTGCGATGTGCGGGTTCTCGCCCCGAGGCTCCCAGTGAAATCAAATATGTGCGCCGCACCACGGAGATAGTCGCTCAAAGCCGACGATCGCCGATCCGGCTCTCGGCCACCGGGCACCTTCTCTCCAGATGCAGTCGCAGGTTCAACGCTCACGGCAGCCTCCTAGGATCCGAGGTTAAGAAACAAGATCGTGCAGTTACTATTCCTCGTTGGTCTGACTCGCCAACGGTCGTATCCCTTGATGCAGTAAGAGAAGGCTGAATTGATGCGGTGGGGACAATCGTGCGAAAAGTAATTGAAACTCGTCGTTGACGCAGAGCCTTGTGGCCGTTGAAAGTGTCGGAGCGCCGCTTAGCAATACCGTGACTCCATTTGGAACGGGCATCACCGTAGAACAGCAAGAGGCTGCGTGGCGACAAACACTGCACGTATTCGTAGCTGGTCTCGTGGCAAGAAAATTTCATGTTGATCGCCGAACCCAGGCTCACTGTCGCAACGACGGGTCCAAAGCAGTCTCTGTCAATGTGAGGCGCGATCCCTTGTCCAGGCAAATATTCGTTGATAATCGCCTGTTCGAATGGATGGTGCGAGTCAAGCAGCTGCTGCACTTGCTGTGATGCTGCTTCGCGTATCAAGGCCGACAATTGTGTCAGCCACTCAGGCAATGGCCCGATACGAGCCGTTTCATCAAGCCCTCGGCTGGTGTAGTCGTACTTGTAGCCGAAGTGCATTATCCGTCGAGATAAGTCCGTGAGCCACTCGGACTGGTCGATATGAGCGAGCAGTCGATCCTCCTCGGCAACCGCCAGAAAATCGGGGTGATATTCAAGCCCTGTCGGCGCAGTGGCCTCCTCAGCGTCTATAAACGATAATTGCAGGCTCATTTACGTAAGATCCAGTGCTCTGCTCGCACTTGCCACGTTTAGATTGATGCACATTCCGCATTTTCGATTGATCGCTCCATAGTAGCGATCTCTTACCACTTTTAGAAAGCGGATAACGGCACTGGACTTGCACATTAATTGGGTGTTGAGTCTTAAGCACATTGGCCGTCTAGAGCACTAGTAGCAGGGATTGTATGCGGGTTAGCTGTGGGCTATTTCGGCGGCCAGAGCTAGGTCTTCTTTGGCGCAGGAAAGATCGCTGACCGATATCTGGAACTCGTCAATGGAGTTATTGGTCACAAGGGCACCAAGCTCGGCGCGGCATTCGCTGACCGTGCCACAAATCACGAACGACTCCACCCATTCGTCACGAACGAAACGAGCCGCAGCTGCGGGGCCGCCGTCGGAGAGAGCTTGACGAATGGCGCTCTCGGCCTCTGCACCAAAACCGAGTCTGGCTTTGACCGTGTCGGGAGAGTCAACGAGCCTGAAAGTGAGTGCAGCTCGAGCAGCTTCACGAGCCGCGTCGGTAGTTGCCAGCATGGTCATGTAACAGAGTTGCGGCCTGGGTCTGCCACAAGTAGCCGCCGCAGTGGTGATTGCTCGCACATGGTCACCGATCAGCTCTTTGTGAATGAACGACAGGATGAAGCCGTCAGCGAGTTCTCCGGCTAGTTGCAGCACCTTCGGCCCGCGCCCAGCCAGCCACACGGGAATATCGGGCCTGCCGTAGCTGAGCCGAGCGGAACTGAAGCCTGCAGCCACTCCATCATGATCAACGACTTGACCCGACCACAAGGCCCGGCTCGTGGTGACCAGATCTCGCATAGCCGCAATCGGTGCACGGCGCTGAATCGCCAGAGGGTTGAGCGTCAAAGTTCCGCCAGCGCCAATCCCCAGCACAGCTCGGCCCTGTGACACCTCATCAAGCGTGGCGACCGCAGCGGCGGTTACCCCTGGATGACGTGTGTAGGCGTTGGTGATGCCAGTACCGATTTGCACCGAATCGGTGGCAGCGGCCACGCAGGCCAGAGTCACCCAGCATTCACGCGCTGCGAGCCCTTCGTCAGGTATCCAGACCCGCCTAAAACCACTCTGTTCGGCAGCCACGGCAGCAGCCACAACCTTCTCAACAGGGCCTGAGGGCATCACCATGCAAGCCAGTTCAACCACGTCAGCGACACTAACGGATAGCCACACCAACTGATTGCACTGATTACGACTTTGCTCCAACTGATTACAACGCTGCTGCGTCAAGTGATTACGACTTTGCTCCAGCTGATTACAACGTTGCTGCGTTGCTGCGCCAGTGGCAGGTCAGCTTTGGATGGAACGGCCTTTCAGAATGTCATCGAAGCCTCGGATCAGGCTGTGCTCAGTCTCTTGGATGTCTTCAGGGCTGGCCGCGAAGTAGCCGGTGGCCATGCCTATTTCGGCAGCGGCATCAAGGTATTGCAGCACGCTCGACAGATACAAGCAGTCATGCACATCCACAGATATCACCCGGCGGGTCGCTTCGAACAGCGGGCGTTCGGGCAGGGCGGCACCCACCTCGCCACTGACCAGCCATGACGACACCGAGTCCTCCAGTTGGGCCATGCGTCGCAGCCGTTGACCCCACTCGCGGGGTTGATTACCGATGGCAGCAACCGGCAGGTTCCGCCCAGCGACACGGTCAAGGAAGGGATGCAGCCCCGGCACCAGCTTGAATGACGACAGATAACGGGTTTCGACTCTGCGAGCGATCGGCCCGAGCCCGATATCGCTCCAAAACTCTTCAGCAGTGATGCGGCCCAGCACCAGCTGACGATGCCGATCACGAACTAAGTCAGGGTCAACGTCGGGGTTCTCAGCCGTGACCACCGGCAGCAGCAGATTCTCCAGCGGATTGGTGGGGCGCACGATCACTCCATGCACATCCAACACCAGCAGGCGCAGCAGCCGTTTGCGCGGGATGCTTGCTTCGGCTTCACGGGCGGCGACACGCTCATTGCGTTGACGCACTGCTCGGCGACTGCGGCCTTTAGGGGCACGCACCATCATCACTAGGCGTGCTATTACCAAACCCAAAACGAACACACCAAAAACGGCCGCAACAACGTAGGCGATGTTGCGCCACAACGGTGCCACCGTGTCTTCGACGCTGGTGGAGGCGTTCACCGAGAAGGGCTCATCACCGTAAGAGAAAAGCCAGGATGCCGTGGACCGTCTGACATCTGGTGGTGCTGCCTGCTCACCCTCAGCGGGATCTGCCTCGGTAGGAGACTCACCCGCAGATGCGCTCGCCAGCGCAGCCGAAGACGCCTCAAACGCGTTATCGGCATCGATCAGCGTCAAACGGAACTCGAAACCCAGCGAATCGGCAGGTTTCACAGTCTGGTTGATCCGCTCTTCGATCTCAATGATCCGATCTTGCAATGGCTGCCCAAACGGTTGGCCCCCAAAAACCGCTGCCAGAGCGTCATCGCTGAAAGTTTCCAGCGGTGGGGTGGGATTAACATCAGCGGTGAAGCTGTATGCGCTCTTGGCGAATGAACGATCATGTCGCAGGGTCACATTGCTGAAGATGGCGTCGGGGCCAGCTACCTCATCTAGGACTTGCTTCAGCTGGCTTGCAGACTCGAAACTTTTGACGGCGCGTAGTTGCACACCGCCAGCCACGTCAGACAGCGGATCCTGCACCGTCCATCCAGCATCAACGGCATCTTCGATGCGTAAATCTCCGGCAAGTTCGTTGACGGCTGCTACAGCTGAAGCGTCGGCGTTGACGATCACAGTCACCGTGCCCGAGCCAGCATCGCTGACTTCCACATGAACCGACGTATCCACCCGGCAGGCCGCGGTCAGCAAAAACAGCGCCAATACCAGCGCGGCTATCGGTACCGATGTGCGCATTCTGGCGTGTCGCGTTGCCAGCATTGCCGTTGCCAGCATTGCTGTTGCCAGCAGGCCTAGAAGTGGCCCTCGCCAGCAGTCGTCTCCAACTCGGGCTGAGACGGCTCGAAACCTTCAATAGCGCGAAACACGATCACCTTGTTGCCCTCTTCGATTGGGTCGTCCTCAACGTCAACGATGACAATCTCTCCCGCGCGGAACTCTTTGTGTAGCAGACGCTCAGACAACGGATCTTCAACTAGTCGCTGAATGGCTCGACGCAATGGCCGCGCTCCCAGCGTGGGGTCATATCCAGTGGCGGCCAAATGATCTTTGGCAGCGTCGGTAAGTTCAAGACCCATGCCTTGTCCCGCTAGTTGGTCAGCGGTACGCACGATCATCAGATCAACGATTAGGCGAACCTCTTGCTGGGTCAGTTCGTGGAACACGATCACATCATCAATGCGGTTCAGGAACTCGGGACGGAAATGCTGCTTGAGCGCATCCTGCACTTTGGCTTTCATGCGCTCATACGTGACACGCTCGTCGGCTTTGGTGAAACCCAGATTGGCTTTGCGCAGGTCGCCGGTGCCCAGGTTGGAGGTCATGATCAGCACAGTGTTGCGGAAGTCCACCGAACGTCCCTGACTGTCGGTCAGTCGGCCCTCTTCTAGGATCTGCAGCAGCGTGTTGAACACATCTGGGTGAGCTTTCTCGATTTCGTCGAACAGCACCACCGAGAACGGCTTGCGGCGAACCTTTTCGGTGAGCTGCCCGCCTTCTTCGTAGCCCACGTAACCCGGCGGCGAACCAATCAGGCGGCTCACCGTGTGTTTTTGCATGTATTCCGACATGTCAAGGCTGATGAGCGACTCCTCATCGCCGAACAGGAACTCGGCCAAAGTTTTGGCTAGCTCGGTCTTGCCCACACCAGAGGGTCCTAAAAAGATGAAAGAACCGCTGGGGCGTTTGGGGTCTTTGAGCCCGGCACGGGTACGCCGAATGGCTTGTGAAACCGCAGCGATGGCATCGTGTTGTGACACCACACGCTTGTGCATCTCATCTTCCATGCGCAGCAGCTTCTTGGTTTCTTCTTCGGTGAGCTTGTAAACAGGGATGCCAGTCCAAAGCGATAGCACTTCGGCGATGGCCTCTTCGTCAACCTCGTCGAATAGATCCACACCAGAAGCTTTGGCTTCGCTTTCGAGAGCTTCACGCCGGGTGAGCAAATCTTTCTCCCTGTCACGCAGTTCACCAGCGTCTTCGAAACGCTGAGCCTCAACCGCTTCGTTCTTGCGGGCGATCACGTCGGCGAGTTCAGCTTCGAGTTCTTTGAACTGCGGTGGGGCATCCATGCGCTGGATGCGCAGCCGCGAACCGGCCTCGTCGATCAGGTCAATGGCCTTGTCGGGCAGATGCCGATCAGAGATGTAACGATCAGCAAGATTCGCTGCCGCTACCAGCGCCTGGTCGGTGATCGTCACCCGGTGATGCGATTCGTAACGGTCACGCAAGCCTTTGAGTATCTCGATTGTGTGAGCCACGCTCGGCTCATCAACGACCACTTTCTGGAAGCGGCGCTCCAAAGCAGCGTCCTTCTCTAGGTGTTTGCGGTATTCGTCAAGTGTGGTGGCGCCAATGGTTTGCAGCTCGCCTCGAGCCAGCATCGGCTTGAGGATCGAGGCCGCGTCAATAGCACCTTCGGCGGCACCAGCGCCAACGAGCGTGTGAATCTCGTCGATGAACAAGATGATGTCGCCGCGGTTTTGGATTTCTTTTAGAACTTTCTTGAGCCGCTCCTCAAAGTCGCCCCGGTAGCGGCTGCCAGCCACCAACGCGCCCAGATCAAGCGTGTAGAGCTGACGGTCACGCAGAGTGTCAGGCACGCTGTCAGAAGCGATCGACTGGGCCAAACCCTCCACGATGGCGGTCTTGCCGACTCCCGGCTCACCCACCAGCACTGGATTGTTCTTGGTGCGCCGAGACAAGATCTGCATGACCCGCTCGGATTCGCGGCCACGACCCACCACCGGATCAAGGGCTTTGTCACGGGCTAGTTGAGTGAGGTTGCGTCCGAACTGGTCAAGCACATGCGACCCCGAAGAGGAGTCTCCGCTGCCTCCACCGGTGGTGGCACCAGCTTTCTCGCCGGATCCCGACACTCCCCCGTAAGCCGACAGCAGTTGGATGACCTGCTCACGCACCCGAGCCAGATCAGCGCCAAGCTTGACTAGGACCTGAGCGGCGACACCCTCGCCTTCACGTATCAGACCCAAAAGAATGTGTTCGGTGCCGATGTAGTTGTGTCCGAGTTGCAAAGCTTCTCGCAGACTCAGCTCAAGAACCTTTTTGGCCCGTGGGGTGAAAGGAATATGCCCGCTGGGTGAACTGCCACCTTGACCGATGATCTCTTCGACTTGGCCTCGCACCGACTCAAGGCTGATACTCAAAGACTCAAGCGCTTTGGCGGCCACACCTTCACCTTCGTGGATGAGACCCAGCAGAATGTGTTCGGTGCCGATGTAGTTGTGGTTGAGCAGACGTGCCTCTTCTTGGGCCAAGACCACGACGCGACGCGCCCTGTCTGTGAACCTTTCGAACATCGCCTACACCTCTTTTTCGGGACTTTTGGATTGATCGGACTTGCGGCTGGAAACTTGCGGCTGGGAAACCTCAACCGGGCTGCTGCTGTGTCAAAGCAGTGTAACCCCGAGCAGTGACATGAGTTACACCACACCGACGTGTTCGTGCTGCGGCCGCGATGTCCCCGAACATTGACCCAAGAGCATTGACCATATCGTCGCGTCTATCGGCGGATGCCTATTACCCTCACGGCGTGGCTGAGGATTCCCCTTTTGCTCTGCTGCCATGCTTGGATAGTGATTTGCGTCGTGTGGAGGAGGAGCTTCACTTCACGGCGGCTGCGCCTGATGAGTTCGTCAGTGAGCTGGCACGACATCTGATTACCGTCAGCGGCAAGCTGGTGAGACCTGGTTTCTGTCTGGCTTCATCGCTGGTGTGCGAAGCCGAGCCGGTGCGATCATCGCAATCCGCAGTGCGTGGCGCGGTCAGCGTAGAGCTGGTGCATATCGGTTCGCTCTACCACGACGACGTAATGGACGAGGCCACCACTAGGCGCTCGGTGCCAAGCGTTAACGCACAATGGGGCAACCTGCGAGCCATCCTCGCTGGGGATTATCTGCTGGGGCGAGCGTCGGCTGTGGCAGCTTCGCTGGGCGCTGAAGTGGCACGGCTGCTAGCGGAGGCGATCACCGGCCTTTGTGAAGGCCAGATCATCGAGCTTGAAAATGCCTATGACACCGAGCGCAGCGAAGAGCGTTATGCGCGTGCTGTGGCTGGCAAGACCGCAGCACTGCTGTCGATTGCCTGCCGGATAGGTGCCACCGTGGGAGAAGTCCCCACATTTGAGCGTGACGCGCTCGGCGAGTTCGGGTTTGCTTACGGCATGGCTTTTCAGATCGTGGACGACATTTTGGACTTGGTGTCCACCGAGTCACAGCTAGGCAAACCCACCGGTAATGACTTAGCTGAGGGCACATACACGCTGCCGGTTATCTGGGCGATGGCCGACCCGAAGGCGGGTGACGAGTTGCGCTCAATTCTGGGGGGGCCGCTCATAGCATCCGCCCGAGACCGGGCCGCTGAGTTGGTGCGTTCAACAGCCAGTGTGGATCAAGCTCGCGACAGGGCGCGTGTGTGGGCCGACAAAGCCCAAGCCGCAACAGCAACGCTGCCTGACACACCAGCGACCGCAGTGCTGCGCCTAGCCACTGACCGCCTAATCAAAACCCCAGCTCTGCGCTGACTCTGAAACGGCTAACCGGCTGACGGCGCTACAGCGTGGGGTCGGGGCGCAGAGTAGGGAACAGCAGCGCGTCACGTATCGCGTGAGTGTCGCTGAGCAGCATCACTAGACGGTCTATGCCGATACCGAGACCACCGGTGGGCGGCAAGCCGTATTCAAGCGCCCGCAAATAATCCTCATCAACCACCATCGCTTCATCGTCACCTCCGACTCGCAGAGCTGCCTGCGCCTCAAAGCGTGACCGCTGCTCAGCCGGGTCGACCAGTTCGCTGAAGGCGTTGCACAGTTCACGGCCAGCCACTATCGCCTCGAAGCGCTCGGTGTAGCCCGCTCGACTGCGATGCTCCCTCGACAACGGCGACACTTCAGCCGGATAGTCAGTGACGAACACCGGGCCCCAGAGGTTGGGTTCGGCCGTCTTCTCATAGATCTCCAACAGCATCTTGCCGGAACCCCAAGAGGTGTTAACGGCGATCCCGAGACTCTCGCAACAGGCTCGCAGCTCGGCGGTTGGTGAGTCGAGGCTTACCTGCAAGCTGCTGCATTCGGCTATGGCTTGCTCGATTGTGAGTCTGCGCCACGGCACTGTGAAATCGATCTCGCGGTCACCATAGGTAACCGTCGTGGATCCGCAGACCTCGCTAGCTACTTCAGCCACCAAATTCTCGGTTAGTTCCATGATGTCGCTGTGGTCTGCGTAAGCCTGATACAGCTCCAGCATGGTGAACTCGGGGTTGTGACGGGTAGAGATCCCCTCATTGCGAAACACTCTGCCGATCTCATAAACCCGCTCCATGCCGCCCACCACTAGGCGTTTGAGATAAAGCTCGGGGGCTATCCGCAGATAAAAGTCGGTGCTCAAAGCTTCGTGGCGAGTGACGAAAGGACGAGCGGCGGCACCGCCGGGTATGGGATGAAGCATCGGAGTTTCGACCTCGACGAAACCCTGAGCATCAAGGTGTCGGCGCACACATGACAGGATCGCCGAACGACGCATGAACACCGAACGCGCCTGCTCAGTGACCCAAAGATCAAGGTAACGCTGGCGGTAACGAATGTCGGGATCAGTGAGACCGTGCCATTTATCTGGGAACTGTCGCTGCGCTTGAGCCAGTATCACCCAGCCGTCAACACGCACCGAAAGCTCGCCGCGCCGGGTGGTCATTACCACGCCTTGGACTCCGACCCAGTCACCGATCGACAACGCCGTGAATTGCTCGAAATCGGGTGTGGCTAAGGCTGTGGCGAAGAGCTGCACACGTCCAGTTACGTCTTGCAGGGTTGCAAACGCGATACGGCCCTGATCGCGGCGCAGCATGAGCCGCCCAGCCACTGACACAGTTGTTTCGGTGGTGACACCAGATTCCAAGCTGTCGAATGCTGCGATGATCCCAGCGAGGCTGTGACTGCGCTCGAATCGGTAAGGGATCTCAAGGCGAGAAACATCCGCGGGGTCTGCGGCTTCGGGTCCTGCGGCGGGATCGGTTGGATCAGTTGAATCAGTCGGATCAGTTGGATCGGTTGGATCAGCCGGATTGGGATTTTTCATCGGCTTAGGTTGCGTTCGTAGACGATTCGCAGACCGTGCAAAGTCAGGAACGGCTCGACGTGGTCAATGGTTTCTGCGATGGGAGCAACAACATGAGCCAGACCCCCAGTGGCTACCACGCCAGCGGCACCCATTTCGGCTAGGAAGCGTCTGTTCATGCCGTCAACCATGGCCGCGAATCCGTAGAGAGCCCCCGACTGGATCGACTCGACAGTAGTTTTGCCGATGACATTGCGGGGTGCCACCAGCTCAACCGCGCCGAGAGCTGCGGCTCGCCCCACCAAAGCATCAAGGCTGATTTCGATACCTGGTGCGATTGCCCCTCCCATGAAGGCACCATCAGCGGATATCACATCGAAGTTGTTGCCGGTGCCGAAATCCACGACCACGGTGGGGCCACCATAAAGGTCATAGGCCGCTACCGCATTAGCGATCCGGTCAGCGCCCACCTCTTTGGGGTTGTCGTAATGGATGGGCATTCCTGTCTTGACCCCTGGGCCCACCACCACTGGGTCAAAGCCGAGCTGATGACTAACCATCTGGCGCAGGCCGGCCTGCAGGCGAGGCACGCCCGAACAGATCGAAACTCCGCTGACATCGGTGTCAAATGCCAGACCGGTTGCGCCCATTAGTGAGCGGATCGCCACGCAGAGTTCATCGGCGGTGCGTGTCGGATCGGTGGAGAGTCGCCAATGATCAACCAGGCCGTCTGCTGCACCTGATCCATGAACCGCTCCGAGGTCGTAAACGCCAACCACGGTCTGGGTGTTGCCGACATCGATGGTAAGCAGCACTGCCGCAGGATAGAGCCCGACAGCAACGGCTGAGTCACTTCAGCGCAGAAAACGAGATTCGGTGGTGAAGATCGGCGGTAAACAGTGACGTGAAGTCGGCGATGAAGATCGGCGGTGGACTGCTCGTTAGAGATGGTGAAGAACGGCTGCCAGATTCCCAGATTCCGCCCACGCCAAAACCCCGCTCGGGCTTCAACCCTTGGCGAAACAGCCGATGTTGTCGATCAGCCGAGCTGCTCCGAAGCGGGCCGCCACAAGCAGCCGCACCTCGCCTCGCAGCGGCCCGTCGGATGTCAGCGTGGCTGCTGGCAGCGCAGCGGTGTAATCGACCTGTGCCAATGGCGCGGTTGCTATTGTTGCAGCCATCTTTTTTTGCACTGCCTCGGGATGCTTCTCACCTGAGTTCACCAGCGCGGCTCCGGCGTTCAGAGCCTGCCACAGCACTGGTGCTTGGGCACGCTCGTCAGCGGTGAGATAGGCGTTGCGGCTCGAAAGGGCTAAACCGTCGGCTTCGCGCACGGTAGGGCATCCCACAACCTGTGCTGGCAGCGACAAATCCGACACGATCTGCCGCACGATCATCACCTGTTGGAAATCTTTTTCACCGAAATAGGTGCGACACGGCCCGACGATTGACAACAGTTTGGCGACTACTGTGGCGACACCTTGAAAATGGCCAACCCGATTAGCACCACACAGCACATCGGCTAGGGGGCCTGGGTTAACAGCCGTAGCCGCAAGCGCCGGATACATCTCGGCAACAGTCGGAGTGAACACGATGTCAACACCTGCGGCAGCGCACATTTCGATGTCGTGTTCAAGGTTGCGTGGATAGTCGTCGTAGTCTTCGCCGTCGGTGAACTGCAACGGATTCACGAAGATCGACACCACGACCAAGTCGTTGTCGCTTCGAGCGGCGTCGATCAGCGAGCAGTGCCCGGCGTGCAAAAATCCCATGGTGGCAACGAAACCGACTTTGAGATCAGCTGCAGCGACCTCGCGCAGATGCTGTCGCAATCCAGCGATCGTGGTTTCGCGGCATGGTCGGGCCGCGCTGGCACGTCGGTCGGCGCTGGCACTTCGGTCAATGCTGGTGTCGCAGTGGACTGCTGCTAGTCGGCGAGCCTGCTGTGACAGCACCCTGTAGGCGGGTCGTTCAGCTGGCGAAATAGCTGCCAGATGCCGAGCCAGGGTGTCGCTGTCACCACGAGCGGCAGGACCGGTCAAAGCTGCAGCGGGGCCTAGTTCGTCAACGTTGCCGACAGTGGCTTTGACCAGGTCCATGAACGCATCAAATGGCACTCCCGAAGCCAAAGCAATGCGCTCAGCTTGCCCAAGCAGCGCCACGAGATGGTTAGATGCCACCACCGCTGCTGCGTGATAGCGGGCACGGTCGGCTTCGGCCACCTCGAAGGCTCGTCCGCCCAGATCAGCGACCACCTGGCGCATCAACGGATCGCCAGCCACTGCGAACCAGCAGCCACTGCGAAGTCGTTGAGCACCGATCTCGGCTGAAGGCAACGCCACCAGCGGATGCAGAGCACCACAACAGCGATGAGATGCGAGTGCTTCCAGTCCTAGTGATCCGGCCATGTGAGCCACCACCGCGCTTGAGGGCTTGATGGCTTCAGCCACTTCGGTCACAGCATCGTCGGGAGTGGCAATCAGCACCAGATCAACATCAGCCGCAGCCTTGCTCAACGACTCGGCTGAGGCAGCACGAGTCAAGACAGGCTGCACCTGCCAGCCCACTTCGGCCAGCGCTAAGGCCACAGCACCGCCAGCGCGGCCAGCGCCGACTATGCGGACCGAGCGGCCCGGCTCAGTCACCGGTCTCTTCGGTGAGAGCGACGAGGTTGTCAACGCCGCCGACTATGCGGACCGAGCGGCCCGGCTCAGTCACGGCTTGAGCTGTTGTGCTAATGACAGGATTCTGCGAGCTGGTGGCCCGAGTTCGCGTTCCAGCAGCCGTTCAGTGATGGTGACAGCTTTGGGGCCTTCATCTACTAGGCCAGCCCAAAGCAGGTATCCAGCTACTACACCCGCCAAACGATTGCCTATCGCGTCGTGATGCAACAACACCGATCCCTGCGTTGAGTTATCCCGAATGGTGGTGAGTATCTGCCCAAGACTGTCTTTGTCTTCAGCAAAAGGCAGATGAACATAGTTGAGTCCGTGTTCGTCGTAGTCGTGAAGGTTGTATGGAATCGCCGTGATGCTCACTATCAGGCTGATATCGCTGCGGGCTAGCCAGATGATCTCTTCGAGGCGTCGCACCCGTCGATGCCCGATCCCGTAACCGCCGGGACGCTCGCACACTCCGAAACGGTCGGTGATGACCCATCGAAATCCTCTTGGCTCTATCCCCTCAGACCATTTGCTGTTCATGCGTCTTCCAGATCGAAGCTGTGTACCGCTGACAGTTCACGGTAGCGCTCCCCTACGTCAAGGCCGTATCCCACGAGCCAGTCGGCTGGCACGCTGAACCCGACATAGCGGATGCCTTCGCTGCTGGCATCGGCTCGCACAAGCAAAGCGCACATCTCGAAACTGGCTGGGTTTCGGGATTTCAGCAGTTCGGCCAGATAGCTAGTTGTGAGACCCGAGTCGACAATGTCTTCCACCAGCACCACATGACGGTCGTGGATATCGCAGTCGAGGTCTTTGATGATGCGGACAACGCCGTTGGACTCAGTGCTCATCCCGTAGGACGACACAGCCATGAAGTCGATCTCCACGGGCAGGTTTATGGCTCTAGCGAGGTCGCTCATAAACACAAACGCTCCCTTGAGAACCCCCACCAAAAGCAGGCGTTTGCCTCGATAGTCGGCGCTGATCTCAGCACCGATGGCAGCCACCCGGGTCTGCAACTCTTCGGCGGAGACGATGACGCGTCCCACAGATCCCGACGGCGGCATCTCCGACGATTCCGACGGCGGCATCTCCAGTGGCTCCGGCATCTCCAGTGGCTCCGGCATCTCTGGTGGCTCCGACGTCTCCGGCACCAAGCTCACGCTTGCAGGGTAACCAGCATCACGACCCGCTGCCAGGCTTAATTCGGAGTCGTTGCTCGGTGCGTGCCACTCGATGGCCTCCGCTGATTTCAGTGGCGCGGTTTACACCGGCGGCAACATCTCGCACACGGTCAATGCAAGCGGCGGTGGGAACTGTGCCTACAGCTTGTGAAATCCATCTTCGCAACGCTTCGGCTGCCACTGCGGCGGGGGCAGCGGTGATCTCGGCTGCGCTGGTCGGGTCGAGGGCTGCGGCGATTTCGCTGATTGCGTCAAGGGCTTGTGATGCCAGGTCTGCGTGACGGTTAAGCAACGGAACCGGATCACGGTTCAGAGCTTTGGTCAGTGCAGGCATCACCTCGTTGCGTATCACTACCCGAGCAAACGATGAGTCGTTATTCATGGGGTCATGCACGGTAGAGATGCCTAACTGCTCGCAAAGCGTCCGAGTTTCGAAACGACGCAATCGCAGCAGCGGGCGTGCCGCATTACGGTGCGGGGCGGCTGCACCCGCGAGGCCGCCGCCTCTACCGATGTTAAACAGCACCGTTTCGGCGCGGTCATCGGCGGTGTGTCCGACCAGCACATCGTCGGGCAGCACCTCATAGCGCGCGGCGCGTGCTCGGGCCTCTAGGTCGGGGCCAGCATCCACCTGCACGCAACGCAACTCGAAATCTGCCCCGAAATGATCTGCGATTTTTTTGGCGGCTTGGGCATGGTCTTGAGCGGCTTGTTGCAGGCCGTGGTTGACATGCCAAGCCGTTACCTGCAAACCGGCGGCACTCGCCAAAGCCACTAGAGCGGTTGAATCAGCACCGCCGGAAAGTCCGCAAGCCACTGCGGTTCCCGACGAACTGAAATCGCAGCGAGCCAACAGATCAGCAATGCTGACGCTGTTTGTGGCGCTGTTTGTGGCAGCGTCGGGTGAAGGCTCAGATGGATAGCTCAGGCCGCTGCCCCAGAATCATCGATCATCGGCGAAGGTCATCGGTGGCGGTCATGCGACTAACCCAAAGTTGTGGTTGTCGGATTTCTGCAATGTCGGGAACGTTGGTTGGCTGCTCCCATACCCGGTCAAACAGTGCAGTGCCACCGGCTGCTTCGACGGTGGCGATGAAATGCTCACCTTGCGCGTATTGTTTGATTTTGGCATCGAGACCGATCAGTCTTTGAAAGACTTTGGCGAAGCCGCGCACCGACTCTCGACGCCTTCGCATCACCCTTCCGAAGCGGGGTGCCGACGGGATCAAGCCTTCACCGGCTCGGTCCATGACAACATCGCCGTGCCCTTCAAGCAGGCTCATCAGTCCCGACATCTGCTCAAGAGTCTCGACCTGAGATTCGGAGGCGAACAGGGCTGTTAATCCCCCAGTCTCAAGAGGATCAGTGCCCTGGCGGCGGGCTTCCAGCACCCGCTGGCCAGCAGCAACGAGCCGCTTAGGATCCGGCTCAACAGCGTCAAGAACCGACTCCACAAGAGAGACGAAATGCGGTCGCATCCAGTCCACGCCGGTGAACTGCGCGCGATGCGTGACCTCGTGTATCGCCAGCCAGAGACGGAACTGGGCAGGGTTGAAGGCGTATCTGTTCTCAAGCGCTAGCACGTTGGGTGCCACGTAGTAGACAATGTCTTGGTCGTCGGGGTCTTCGTCTTCGATGACCAGCAGGTCGTATTGGCCCAGCACCCGAGTGGACATCCAGCCGAGCATGACACCGAGTTCGATCCCGGCTACATATCGCGCTAGTGCTGCAGTCCTTGCGCTGGAATCGCCGCCGAGTTTGGTGGCGAGCGGGCTGAGAAGCCGTCTGAACGATGCCAGGTTGGCGTTGATCCAACCAGCTCGGTCTGTGACTTTGCCTCGCGCCGGGCCAGCGTTGGAGCGCAAACCAGTGCAGGCCTCCACCAGCTTTTCGGCTCGGGCAGTGCAATCAGCGAAGTCTTCTTCAAGGCCGTCACGCCAGCGTGGTGCTGTGTAGGGCTCGCTGCGTGCTGTTCGCAGTGCCACCCGCCGCGCCAACGCCCAGTCCACAGGGTCAGAAGTGTCGTCAGTGTCGTCAGTGTCGGCGGCCTCGGAGAGGCTTGCGATCGGGTTGCTCACGAATGCCTTCGCGCGTCCGGCTCAGTCTCGCGGGTATCGCTTGTAGGTGACTTTCTGGAGATAGCCAGCGATCGTGGCCAAGATCGCAATGATGGCGACCACAGCCAACGGCACCGCAATCCAGTAATGCCACACCACAGCCAAAATATTCATTTCGCCAGTGTAGATGGCTGGCCCAGCCATGAGTTCTCAAGACCGTTGAGCGTGAGCGCCAGCGATCTTTGAGCGTGAGCGCCAGTGAGCCCGAAAGGGGATTTGAACCCCTGACCTACGCTTTACGAGAGCGTCGCTCTACCAACTGAGCTATTCGGGCCTTGTGCGCTAAGGGCACCAGAGTTGTGCGCTTAGGACACCAGAAATCAGGCTAGCAGCCGTCACCTTGAGCACCCGCAAACTCTAAGAAAAGTCCGCTTAACTAACCTCAAAAATAAGTAAAGTAAAAGTCGAAATGCTTTACTTATGATTGCTTACTCGTGATCTGTGTCAGCCGGAGCTAAACCACCACCTTCCATTTCGACAGGTCCGTAGGCGGCTGCAAAGATCTTGGGTGCCTCATACAGCCGATAGCGATCTCGACCGCTTATCTCCTTGAGATCGCCACGCTCGATCAAGGCTTGGATAGCTGCGTTGGCAGTAGGCACCGACACGTCAATGAGTCGAGCTGCCCTGCGTGCGTTGATCAATGGGCTAGCAAACAACTGCTCGGCCAATCGCAGTACCGAGTTGGGCCTGCTCTCATCAAGAAGTTGGCTGCGGAGGTCGGCCTGCAACCGCACCAGCCGATGCGTGCGATGCTCGGCATCCCGAGCTTGTTGACGCACTCCTCTCAGGAAGAATTTGAGCCACGGCAGGAAGTCACCCTGCTGACTGGTACGCAACAGCAAGTCGTAGTAGTCGCTGCGGTTCTGCTCAAAATAGGCCGACAGATAGAGCAGCGGCTCGCTCAGCACGCCGCGCTCCACAAGAAGCAATGGAACGAGAATCCGGCCGAGCCGCCCGTTACCGTCAAGGAACGGATGGATCACCTCAAACTGGTAATGCGCTAGAGCGACTTGGACAAGCAGCGGCATGGTCTGCTCATGAACGAAACTCTCCAAGTCCCTCAGTGCATCAGACATGACATCGGGTGGTGGCGGCACGAATACTGCGCTGTCCAGGGTGTCTCCACCGATCCATACCGGACTTTTGCGCAGTTCGCCTGGAGTGCGGTGACGGCCTCTAACCCCGCTCAGTAAACGCTCATGCATCTCTCGCATGAGCCGAATTGAGACAGGGAATCCACCGCGCACGCGGGCCAGCCCGTGCTCCAATGCGACAACGTAGTTAGCCACCTCCCGCGCATCGGCAAGTTGATCCGGTAAGACAGACTCATCAACTTCCAAGCGGAGCAGCTCCGGTACATCCGTCTGAGTTCCCTCAATTCGAGAGCTGAGCACTGCTTCGATCCTCAGATGCGGCCCTATCAGCAAGTGAGGATTGGGTAGCAGCAAACCGACCCCGCCTAGCCGGTTCACCGCAGCGGTCGCCTCATCAAGCAGCACAACGGCATCTACGTCTAGTTCAAGCTTCCGCGGCAGCGGCTTGGGATGGAATGCCCAATACCCCTCTAAGGTTTTGACTACCTTGCCTCGGTGCTGGGATTTGAATGACTCGGGCCGCACACCTACTCGCTTTGGGTCGTAAAGAAAGTCCGCTTAACTAGTGGAGAATCTAAGTAAAGCAAACCGCTAATTACTTTACCAAGCTCCTTTTGGATAATGGTGAGATTTAGGCGTTGTGGGGAGCGAGCGCTGCCTCTAGGATGCAACTGCGGGGTGGAGCAGTCTGGTAGCTCGTCGGGCTCATAACCCGAAGGTCGTAGGTTCAATTCCTACCCCCGCCACCAACAAGCCTTCCAGATCTCAGGTCTAAGACAACATGAATGAGCAGGCAGCGGGATCAGACTTTGCGATCCTCAACTGTCGAGTGTTGCAGGCTTGCACAGCAGGCAGTGCAAACACCATGACGGTCACCGCGCCGAAGACGATTGAGATCAACGGCGGCATGATCACCGAAATTCACGACCGCCCCACCACTACAGCACGAACCGAACTAGATGCTGGCGGCCGGATTGCGATGCCCGGCCTCATTAACAGCCATTGCCATTCAGCCATGACCCTATTTCGTGGTGCTGCTGAGGATGTGACAGCCGAAACATGGTTCAACGACTATGTCTGGCCTTTTGAAGTCAACCTCGAACCGCATGATGTCTATCTTGGCACGCTGCTGGCCTGTATCGAGATGCTGCTCGCAGGAGTGACCACGGTTGCTGATCATTACTTCTATGTGGATCAGGTCGCCAAAGCCGTGGAGCAGTCAGGCATTCGCGCCAACCTCGGCCCGACCTTCTTCTCATCGCAAGGAAAAGCAAGCCGCGATCATTCATTTGAGTTGGCTGAAGCCATCCACGGCACCGCGGGAGGAAGGATCACCGCATCAATAGCGCCTCACGCCCCCTACACATGCACAGACGAAGACCTTGCTGCTTCTGCGGAAGCTGCCCAGCGGCTGGGAGTCCGTGTTCATCTTCACGCCGCCGAAACCATCGATCAAACCGAATCGTCGTTGGCTTCACGCGGGGTTTCGCCTATCAAAGTGCTTGAAGACACCGGCATACTCGACGCTGGCGTTCTGATAGGGCATGGTTGCGGAATCCTCAACGACGACTTGGAAGTGCTACAGAAATTCGCCGGTCAGGTCGGTGTTGCGCATTGCCCTAAAACGTATCTGAAGCACGCTATGCATGTGTTAACCCCCATCGGGGGACTGCAAGCAATCGGCGCGGCAGTGGGTGTCGGCACCGATGGGCCTGCCAGCTGCAATTCGCTTGACTTGTTTGAGAACACCAGGCTGATGGCGCTAACCCAAAAGCAGATCAAACGCGATGCCACTCAGATGAACACCAGCGAAGCGCTGTCGATCCTCACCGAGGGTGGCGCTCGTGTGGTCGGTTTGGGTGAGCAGTGCGGCCGCCTTGAGGTAGGTCGTCGAGCCGACATCGCCATAGTCGACTTGAGCGGTGCTCACAATCAGCCGGTTCATGATGAGCTAGCGGCTCTCGTCTACAGCGCGCGTTCTTCGGATGTGTATGCGACCATCGTTGACGGCAAGGTCGTCGCTTTGGATGGTCAAGTCCCTGGCGTGGATGTTGACGGTTTGATCAAAGAGATGAAGCAGCGGCTCCCCAAGCTGCTTGACTTGAGTCACGGTCGCCGGATCCAGACTTACGACCCGTGAGCCCAGCAGCTTGAAGAGAGCTAGAGGAGCAAGAACCATGCCGACACCGCATATTTCTGCTGAGAAAGGCGAATTCGCGCCAGCGTGTCTGTTGCCGGGTGACCCAAAACGCGCTCAGGTGATCGCCGAAGAATTGTTGACCGGTGCGAAACTTGTGACCGATGTACGAGGCATGCTCGGCTTCACTGGCAGCTACGCCGGTCAGGAAGTTTCGGTGATGGGAACGGGCATGGGTATCCCGTCATCATCGATCTACATCAACGAACTAGTGGCTGACTACGGGGTCGAACGCCTAATACGAGTCGGCAGCTGCGGCGCAATCCAAGACGATGTGGCTTTGCGTGATTTGGTGATTGTCGCTGGTGCTTCAACCGACAGCGCCGCCCCACGCAACATGTTCGGCTTTGACGGATATGCGCCCGTGCCGGATTTCGCTTTGACCTCAGCAATCGTGGCTGCTGCAGAGCGCGCCTCGCTCACTTTCCATGTCGGCAGCGTGTTCACTTCGGACTTGTTTTATGGAGCGGTCACCCCGATTGAGCAGATCCAACAAGCAGGCTGCATCGCTATCGAAATGGAAGCAGCGGGACTGTTCGCTGTAGCGGCGCGTCTGAAGGCCCGAGCCGCTGCGGTGCTGACCGTGAGCGATCAAATACTTAGCAACGAGCACGCCACATCGCAAGAGCGCCAAGATTCCTTCCTGGACATGGCACGAGTAGCACTCGAAGCTCTAGCAGCCGACGCATCTGCATCCTCCTAACGCCACACAGCGAAGATCCCGCCGCTGTGTGCTGTTCGCATATTCAGCATTATGTGATTGTGCTTTAAGCCCATCATCCGCTAGTGACGTGAACAACTAGTTTGTGCCCGACTCACTGCAGCGCGGCAGCGCAGCGGCTTGAGCAATGCCAACCTGACCTTCCGCAAACCATCTGTAACCCGCACGACTCAGCCGACACGGAGCTGCCATGGACATTTTGACCACCGACGACATTGAGGCGCTGTGTTGAGAGGTTGAGGATACAGGCAGCACCTGCTGGGCTTTATACCCTGATATTGCAATCTAAACAGCCTGCAATATGCGGTCTAACAAGTCTGCAATCCATAGGGTGATACGCCTGCAATCTACAGTTTACAAATCCTGCAATATGTGGGTTAAAAAACCTGCAACATGCGGGTTACAAGCTTGCCTCTGCTAGGATCGAACCTATGGTCACCGAAAATGACTCGATAGGTCCGCTTACCCCATCGGGGTATTTACCTCGCGTGGCTGACACGGCACTGACCGAAGCTTTGGCATCTGCGCCCATAGTCGTTGTGGAGGGCGCTAGGGGCATCGGCAAATCTTGGACTGGCTTGCGCCATGCCCGAAGCGTGGTACGCCTAGATCAGGACGCTGGCGCAGCGGAGTCAGCGGCGTTAGCACCTAGCCGGGTGCTAGCAGGAGAGCGCCCTCGGCTAGTGGATGAGTGGCAGTTAGCACCGAGTCTGTGGAACTCCGCTCGTCACGCTGTCGATGCCGAGACGGGATTTGGCCACTTCATCTTCACTGGATCGGCGCATCCCCCCGATGACCGCACCCGTCACTCTGGTGCTGGACGGGTGATGAGACTACGGATGCGCCCGATGTCTCTGTGCGAGTCCAGTGAATCCAACGGCGATGTGTCACTGGCGGAGTTGCTTGAAGGGTCAGACTGTTCGACGAGTGCTCCTCAAGCGTCGGCCGCCGATGTAGTGGAGGCGCTGTGTCGGGGAGGCTGGCCGCGGCATCTCAACATATCCACAGCGAGGGCTCGGAACCTTAGCCGGGCCTACCTTCAGGAGGTCGCCCGAGTTGATATCTCTCGACTGGGAAGCACCCAGCACCGGCCCGACGGGGTGCTTAGGTTGTTGGCCTCTTTGAGTCGCAATATTGCGACTGCGGCAGCCGCCTCCACGCTGGCTGACGACATCGCCGGAGATAATCCACCGTCTCGCGAGGCGGTTTCAGATTATTTGGAGGCTCTCAGGCGTGTCTATGTGGTGGAGGATCTGCCTGCCTGGTCGGCTCATTTGCGCTCCCGAGCCCGGTTGCGGCGCTCACCGAAGCGTCATCTTGTTGATCCTTCTCTGGCGGCCGCAACTCTGGGGGCGGGCCCTGAGCGTCTTTGGCGTGATCCCGGCTATCTGGGCCAAGCCTTTGAGTCGATGGTGATCCGCGACCTGCGAATCTACGCGGAGGCCAACGACGCGTCGGTCTACCACTATCGAGACAGCAACGGCCATGAACTTGATGCTGTGGTGCAGCACATGGATGGCCGCTGGCTCGCAATTGAGGTCAAGCTAGGCGCTGCAGCGCGTATCGACGAAGCTGCCCGTTCGCTGACACGGGCATGCGCTCAGATAGATATCCAG
>JAPYNU010000029.1 GCA_028283245.1 Candidatus Aldehydirespirator catecholifindens
CCCCAGCCCCTGCAGCCCCGATGATCACGCTTGATTTGGACGAACAACCCAGTTCTTGGTTAGGTGGCCTGCCAATCTCTTCTTGAAACTTGCAGTGAGGTCTCTGCCGCCATCAAGGCGAAAAACCACTGCGTGGGCCGGTTCTTGCGATGTCGGCCAGAGCTGGATTCCACACTCTCCGGCTGCGCCACGGATTACATCAGCCGTTACACGCGCCAGACCGTCACCTTCGTAGCGTTCCGATAGCACCGCTATTGGATCCGCAAGCGACTCGACAATCACGGATAGAGCAGGTCCCGGGCAGTCAACCTTGACTGCCATCTCTGGTGTGTAGAACTGGACGGCCTGTCTAGTGATTCGGGGATTACTGGCATCGTCACAGGTATCCCAGTCACAGAATCTCGGATTGACCCTTCGGAGTAGGCGAGCACCGGGAGGGATTCCTACAGGGTCGTCCTCATGCGGGCTCTCGCCCGACATTTATAGGTGATCCGCCGACTAGTTAAGAGTCGCGAGAACGACAAGGGGATCGACCGGGCAGTCAGCGAGCGGGCCTTCCCAGTCCAAGCACCGTTCCTCGTCTTCAACGAAGACTTCGATTGAATCGCGTCCGACAGTGAAGTCAACGTGACGGTCAGACCAATGCCACTCTAAGACCACGCGGCCATTAATCGACGGCGTGACTGTCGGGCGACGCAACGCTGGTACAGCTTCGCAAATCTCCGCCGCCAACCTGCGCGCTATATCGACTGCGTCAGTAGACACTGAATAGGCAGCAATTCCGTCCCATCCCTCGGACAACAGCAACAGTTCCTTGATCTCAATATCAACAGCGTCAATCCAACGGGGTGGCGCTGTGTGCGAACTGGGAACCGCAAAGTACATCACCTGCACAGCTACCTCTGGTGCGGTCGACGTGAATGTCTGCGATGGAGCACCGAAAACGGCGGGCTCAATCAATGTCATGCTGTCTCCTACTTGTTGAAGCTCCCCATCGTTGATGGAATTCGGTTGTTGTCATGTCGGTAAATCCCTTGACAATCCAACGGCGGCCTAGGTCAAGAAACTCAAGCACTGACGAGAGCCCCTCTCCACGCGGTGCCCCCCGCGCCGTCAGACTCAGCAAGACGATCGGCTGGCGCTCGTCCCCCGTCCAAGCTCGTTCAACGGCCACATGAAGACGACCGATGGGAGACTGGCCGTCTTCGGATATCAAATACGTTGAGGCGTGCCTTGACATCTCCGGCAGAGGCAGAAAGTTGCCCGAGCGCGGCTGAATGTTTCGCAGGACAGCCCCAAAAGGCCCAAGTCCAAGGTCTTCGTCGGTTAGCGCAACATGATTGATGTAAGTCACTTCGCACTGAGTTGGGACCAACGCCGTGCCGAAAGTCGAATCGACGTAGCGAGCCAAGTCCTCCAGCCAGTGCTCAAACTTCGTTCGTCCTTTCTCGTATCGCGTGTAACTCGGGTTGTCGGATGTTTTACGCCAGTTGTAGGCGAACCAGTCCTGTTGCAGCTGAACGAGATCATTACCATTCGAGCAAAAGAAGCGAGGCGAAGGCACCGAGGACCCGATCCGCAAGGCAAGCGGAGATGTCCCCATGTCAGGGCCGAACTGCTCAACTGGTGCGTCATAGGGAGGGCGTTCCTCAATTTCTGGCAGCTCGGCCGACAAGTGATCGCCCCAGAACTTGATCAGACGAGGCGCGTCAAGGTTGGGGATATCGCGATATCGAACCGCCAGCACCGTCTCAACCACAGGCGGAGCCTCAAAGTCTGGTAGTCCCTCGGTGCTCATCTTCGATTAGGGCTACAGGGCACGATTTCAAGACTACCGCAGTGAACAACACCGTTCGTCGATTTGTGAAGCTCGGTGCTGGTGATTGAGTAGTGAGTTGCCTCGACCCAACAAGCGATTGCCAGTGGGGCGTCCTAGTTGTCGGTTCGCAGCCTGCGGGCGGATCGCTTGTCCTATTGGCCAGCCAGCAAAAGGGTCAAGTGATTCAGGGGCCGAGGAGACCGGCTGGGACTATGGCGATGTCGTCGTCTCTATAAGCCTCAGCACCAGCGTAGATGACCACGCAATCAAGCATTGCCGGACCGAGACGGTCTTTGAGCCAGCGCAGATGGCGTGTGTCGCGAGGTCGCACAAGAGCAGCCGCTTTGACCTCCACTGCGATGATGCCATCAGCGTGCTCAATGATGAGGTCAACCTCCCGGTCATCGTTCCAGGTGCGCATGTGGCAAACGCGGGCATCAGCAGGTTGAGCGTAGACACGAAGGTCTCTTGTGATCAGAGACTCAAACAGTTGCCCTGCCAGAGATGCCTCGGTGAGGGCATCGGCTTTCACGTTGAGCAGGCGAGCCGCCAGCGAAGTATCGGTGAGTTGATGCTTGGGGGAGCGCTTCAGCCGACTGAGACGGTTGTTACCGGGCATCCATGCCGGGACCGGCTCGGCGATCCACATCTGCTCTAGAACTTCGCGATACGCCGTAGTCGTGGCCTTCGACGGCTTGTCGTGCTCTCCCGCCGTTGCAGCGTCACGGATCGCCTCATACGAAGCTGTGGTGGAGACAGCCGCTGCATACGCCTTCATCCACCGTCGCAGGGTCGCCGGTCGCCGGACCGAACGTCCGCTCTGAGGGAACTCATGCTCGGCTATACGGTGGAGATAGCCATCAACGAGCAAGTCGGCGGCCCTTCCCGTGACTGCCTGCCACCCAGGGAAGCCACCCTTTACGATTTCATTGGCATAGTCCAGCCAGGTGTGGGTGGTGGTGCCCTGAATCTCTGGGCGCTGGCCTGTTAGCAGAGCGCCGAGGCTTACCGTGGCGCTGCCCCAACGCTCGGCGAGACTCGTGGTCCACATTCGCCGAGTCACGATACGCCCAGCCCCAGAATGCGTTGGCAACATGCTGGGGTGCGCCGAGCCGGTCAACAGGAAGCGGCCAGGGCGAAACTCCTCGTCAACACTGCGACGCACAACATCCCAAGCCGCAGGCAGTCGTTGCCATTCATCAATCAGGATCGGCTCGGTGCCCGTCGCGAGCTTGCTTGGGTCACGCTGAGCCATTTGCAACGTGTCGGGATCATCAAGGTTGTAGATCGTGTTCGCAAACTGTTGTGCTGTGCGAGTCTTACCAGCTGCCCGAGGCCCTTCAATGCTGATCGCCGGCAGCACAGCTAGCAAGTCATACAACTCCGAGTCAATAACCCGAGGTCGGTATTCAAACGGGTCTTTTTTCACCACGTTGTCGGAGGCTCCACAGCGCTACTATACTAATTCTCAGTTACTATACTAATTCTCACATAAGTGACTAATTCTCAGTTGCCAGCCCGATGCTTGGTGCCTAATCGCAACAAACAAGTCGAAACTTCTGGTGTGGCCTCAGGACAGGTTCCCACGGCAGCAGCGCGCAGGCCTTCTTGTCCGGCTGTTAGCGCGAGTGCTATCCCCTAGTGCGATTCCCGCGTCCCGCAAGAGGACGCGGCATCGCCTTGCTGTGAGTAGTTGTAGGTGACGCGCAAAGCGTCAATCAGGCTCTCCATTGATAGCCATGGATCGCTGCGGTGAACCATCACATGACAGTTAGCGCACAATGGCCTGACCTTAGTAATGGCTTCTTCTAACGTGAGTTCCCGTTCTCCACCAAAGGAGAGCGGTTCGAGATGATGAATCTGGATATAGCCAGAGCCACGTTTGCCATAAGCCAAGTCGAAACTGAACGAGCAGGCCGTGCAAGGGATCACGCCATCGCAGGCGTAGTGCTCAAAAGCAGCTGTGCGCAGCTTTTTCGAGCGACTGCGGTAGGAAGCATTCCGTTTTTGGAGTTGGCCTTCCGTAACAATGTTCTCATCCAAAACGACAATCTCTGCTCCGCTGTCCATGTCTTGGAGCGGGGCTATAGATGCATCAAGAGGGAACCCTGCTAAGGCTTCAACACTGGCGGCTCTGCGACGAGCCTCGGCGCGCCCCGCTTCGGTGAGGCGGAAACCTTTATTCGTATGCTCGGCAAAGCCGCTCTTCGCCAAAGTGTCATGTGATTTTAAGTTGCGGACTTTCTGAGAGAACCGGTCGTCGTTGCGGCCTTCAAGAGTCAACAGGTCGTCTCCCGAAGGGTTCAGCAACCTCCTTAGTTCGTTCAACAGATCAGTGGTTGTCATCGTGGCACCCTCGGCCTGGCTCAGCAGAACAAGCGCTGGTGCCACAAGCTGCCCTTCGGTGACGCAGCTCAATAGTTCATCACCATCGCGTGGCGAGTGTCGCGCGAGAACCTGCCCTTGATGTTGAACCGGTAGTTGGCCTCGTATTCCAGCACGTTCAGCCCGGCATTGAAGTAGAGATCTTCGATCAGCGGGGTGATTTTGCAAACCAGCATGAACATCCCTTTGAAGTTCAACAGTGCCTCTGCAAGCCGACGCTGATCCTCAGCATCGAACCCGTTGCCCACATAGTTAGAGAAGGCCGTGTCGTAGGGTGGGTCGACGAACATGAAGTCGGTCGGTCCAAACTTGTGCTTACCCAAGAAATCCGCAAAGTCAAGTGCTGAAAGATGCAGCCTAGAAAGCTTGGCCTGCACCGATGGAGCGCTCAATCGACGGATCTTTTTTGTCAGGATGCCGCTTCGACCATAGGCGCGTCCAAACGGGACATTGAACTCTCCTCGAGAGTTGAAGCGGAACATACCGCCATAAGCCAGTTCCCGCAACACAAAAAAATCAGCAGCACGACAAGCATCCGAACCACGATGACCGTTGTAGCGGCTTCTGCATTCATAGTAGAGGCCCTCGCGTTGATCAAGTGTAGAACGTTCCCACCGGCCCAGGAAGTCGTGCAGGGCACCGAGAAAGCCAGCATCCTGTGCGGCGACGAGTTCATAAAGCATTATTAGGTCTGGATGCAGGTCGTTACCCCAAGATTCGCAGTCAATGAGCGCAAAGAACACTCCGCCACCTCCAAAAAATGGCTCAAAGTAGCGATCATGCCGGGGTACGCGAGGAGCAATACTGGGAAGTTCTGAGCGCTTACCTCCAGGCCACTTGATTAACGGCGCGCACGGTTCTGCTGCATCAATTTGGTCGGCGATCGGCATTTCATCCAGTGTTACCGCTGGAGTCAGTGGGTCCGTCGTCTGCGACGCTAGCCCTAACCCATTCAACAAGTCCACAATCGGCACGCACGCTGCGGTACCGTTGGCTTGGTCGGACTGCATGAATCTGCTCCCCGGTTCAATTCCTGTCGAAAGAATAGCGTCGTGGACTAGATGGCCTGGCGATCTGCCTGAGTGAAGCTTGCGCTCTAGCCGAGAATCGTTTCGAAGCCCGGCAAACAAGAGTTGCTGTTGATGATTCTGCATGTTTTTGCTCATGCACACAATGTTGCATAAGGGTATGACATTGACGTGTCAGGTGTTCTGGGTTGAGCCCCCAGAGATGAGGCGAGGGTGGAGTTTGACGGGTGGCTGGTTCTGTCCTGTCTTAGTGGCGCGTTAGGGTTGCGAGTGTTATGCGTATCAAGCCTCATCATCTTGTGGTGGCGCTCGGCGTCGCCTTAGCACTGTTCACCGCCGGTTCGGGGATCGCTGCGGCAGTCAACGGATTCCACAGCGACAGCCTCATCACCCGTGAGGTGTTCGGCAACATTCCCGCGCCGCTCAAAGTCATCTTCTACACGATCATTCCCATCTTGCTGGTCTACGGAGCGGTGCTGTTCGCCAACCGGGTCAAGAACTGGCAACGCGGCAGGCCAGACAACCGCAGCACCAACCTGCGCAACGCTCGCCATCGCCTAGCGGACTTCCGTGCCGGGGCCTACATGCGCACTCTGCTGCGCGAGCCGGGCGCTGGCGTGATGCATTCGCTCATCTATTTCAGCTTCCTAGTGCTGCTAGGGGTTACCACCGTGCTGGAAATAGACCATCAACTGCCCGACGCAGCAAAGTTCCTGCACGGCGATGTTTACCGTGCCTACTCAGCAGTGGGCGACGCCGCCGGGGCTGTGTTTGTGATCGGCATGCTGTGGGCCATTCTGCGTCGCTTCGGGCCGCCACGTCTCAGGCCCTACCGAATACGTATCAAGACCCGCCCCGAACATGCTGTGATCGGAGCAGTAATGCTGGCCATCGGCATCACCGGCTTCGGCGCTGAGGCTTACCGCATCGCTGCTGACGGGCTGCCTGATCACGAACGCTGGAGCTTCATCGGCTATCCGCTAGCCAACCTCATCGACGGCAGCAACGGCATACATGGCTGGCATCAAGCCTGGTGGCTCGCTCATGTTGCGTCGTTCGTAGCCTTTTTGGTGATCCTGCCAACAACAATGCTGCGCCACATGTTCACATCACCGTTGAACATGTATCTGAGTCACCGTCACCGGCCCAAGGGTGCCATGCGACCCATGCCCAATCTTGTGGAGGGCGACACCGAACTCGAAACTTTTGGTGCCTCGGTAATCGAAGACTTCTCATGGAAACAGTTGCTGGACACAGATGCTTGCACTATGTGCGGTCGTTGCACTTCGGTGTGCCCTGCCCATGCCACCGGCAAGCCGCTTGATCCGCGTGAGATCGTGCTCAAGACCGGCGAAGTGATGGCGCTCACCGGCAACCCTCCGACATCGCCGCCACTCGGCACAGGCAGCATGGCCAACGGCACCACAGCCAACGGCAACTCAAGCACTGGCACCGGCGAAATGAAAGTGCCCGCCAACGCGATGTTCGACCGGATCAGCAACGAAGAACTGTGGGCCTGCACATCGTGCAGAGCCTGCGACGAGATCTGCCCAGTCAATATCGAGATCCTCGACAAGATCCTCGACATGCGCCGCTATCTCACCCTGATGGAAAGCGACTTCCCCTCAGAGTTGGGGCAGGCATTCCGAGGCATGGAGAACTCGTCCAACCCGTGGTCAATGAGCCAGAACGAGCGAGCTGACTGGGCTCGTGACAACGACGGGGTGCGGGTGCTCGCTGGAGGCGATCCCTTTGATGCCGAATACTTGTATTGGGTGGGCTGCGCCGGATCATTCGACGACAAAAACAAGAAAGTGGCTCAGGCCATGGCTCAGTTAATGCAGCGAGCTGGAGTGGATTTCGCGATTCTGGGCCCGGCAGAGAACTGCACTGGCGACTCGGCGCGGCGCTCCGGCAACGAGTACTTGTTCCAAATGCTGGCAACAGCCAACATCGAGACCCTCAACTCGATGGGGGTTCGCAAGATCATCACGCAATGCCCGCACTGCTTCAACACGCTGGCCAACGAATACCCGCAACTCGGCGGCCACTACGAGGTAGTGCATCACAGCCAGTTCCTAGAGGCGCTTGTAGCTGAAGGGCACCTTGATCTGGAGGGTGCCACTTTGGCTGAACGGGTTGTCTATCACGACAGCTGCTACCTGGGCCGTCACAACGATGTTTATCTGGCACCACGGCGAGTGCTCGGGTCGCTCGGCGGTATCGAGTTGGTGGAGGCACCGCGCAACGGCACCAAAGGGATGTGCTGCGGCGCGGGCGGAGCGCGCATGTGGATGGAAGAGACAATCGGCACCAAAGTCAACGACGAGCGTTCACAGGAACTGCTCAACACCGGCGCGTCACGCATCGCCACCGCCTGCCCGTTCTGTTACATCATGATGGATGACGGGGTGCGAGCCGCTGGTGTCGACGAAGACGACGTTCGGGTGGGTGACATTGCCTTGCACGTCTTAGAAGCTGTCGAAGCCCGCGACGCAGCCAAAGCAACTGTCTCTTCGGCTGCGCCTTCGACTGTCTCTTCGTCCTGACAACTAGGGCTTTGTCGGCTATGAGGCCTCGCATAGCGGTGATCGACAACTACGACTCTTTCGTCTACATCTTGGTGCAGTATTTGGGTGAACTCGGAGCTGAACCGCTCGTCTATCGTCATGATTCGGTGACAGCTGTGCAAATCGCTGATCTGCAACCCGACGGCATCGTGATCAGCCCCGGACCGGGCACACCCGACGATGCTGGAGTCAGTAACGAATTGCTCGCAACTTTCAGCGGCCAGCTGCCGATCTTCGGGGTGTGTCTGGGAATGCAGTGCCTCGGTCAGGTGTTTGGTGCCACAGTGGTTCGTGCCCCTCAGGTGATGCACGGCAAAACTTCGCTCGTTGATCACGACTCCGCAGGAGTGTTCAACGGACTGCCCAATCCTTTGACCGTCAACCGTTATCACTCTCTGATTGTCGAGCGAGACACCGTGCCAGATGTTCTTGAAGTGAGCGCTAGCAGCGCTGGAGGCTTAGTGATGGGTTTGCGTCATCGCCAGCACCCCACTGAGGGAGTTCAGTTCCATCCCGAGTCGGTGCTCACCGAGCAAGGATCAGAAATGATCGCCAACTTCCTTGCTATCTGCCGCTCCTAGACCTGCCGCTCCTAGACCTGCCGCTGGACCGCTGCGGCTAACCGCTGTTTAAAGCAACTCGGCTCGGCTAGGCCGGGTTGACGGGCACTTCAACTTGATCAGCGCCGCTTTGTTCAAGGCCTTCGGTTTCACCGGTTCCGCCATCATTGCCCGCTGGCGACGATTGTGGCGCAGTTGCTGGCGCGGGTGCGGGTGCAGGCTCAGGCTGAAGTTCGGTGTTGGGCTGCTGGACAGGCGCGGGCTGGCTTTCAACCGGGTCGGTTCCAGCGTCTGAGTCCGACGGTTCGCCCACCACCAAATCCACTGGAGTGCCCGATGCAGCTTCAAGGTTCGGCTGCGGTGTCTGGCTGAGTATTCGACCCGCGTCGGTGCTGCCGGGTTCAACAGGCTCAAAAGTGACAGCGCCGACCACAAGCCCCGAACGTTCAATAGCTAGTTTCCCGGTGTCGAACAACAGCCCTTGCACATCAGGTATCAGTATCAGCGGAGGCCCTTCAGAGACGATCACAAACACTTCACGCCCGGTCGACACCGGGGCTCCGTGTGTCGGATCCGTGTCAATGATCTCGCCTGCGGGCACCGTCTCCGAAGGTTCTCGGCGGTCACCAACGCGAAATCCCAGATCAACCAACTCCTGATAGGCGTCACCCAGGGACTTATCACGCACATCGGGCACAAAAAGTGTCCCTGGCCCGGTCGAGACGGTGATGGTGACAGCCTCGCCACGCGCTAGTTCGGTAGTCGAAGCCGGTTCTTGGAATACCACTAGGCCAGCCTCTGCTTGGCTAGTGCTCGAAATCTGTATCACTTCGTAACCAGAGTTCCTGAGAATATTGACGGCATCAATACTGGTGCGCCCACGCACCGGCGGCACTCTTGGGTTCTCACCTTGACTCACTGCCAAAGCAACCGTTGCCCCGTCGCTGACACGCTGCCCCGAGGGAGGACTCTGAGCAAACACAGTGTTCTCGGCGACAGACGTATTGATCTGGTAACTGGGTTCGGGCACTAGACCCGCCGCGCGGATAACCGCATCGGCTTCTCCATAGCTGAGCCCTATCAGGTCGGGCACGTCAATCAGCAAATCGACGGGCTCAGTAGTGTCGCCCGCAATCGAATCTTCGTCGTCAAGCCCCAAAGCCCTATAGAACGCCACCCCCAAAAAGCCCAGTGCTCCTAACAGCACGATGAGCCCCAAAAACATGAGAATGCCTCTTTTCCAGCCGCCGGAGCGATGAACTGCTTCGTAGTAATAC
>JAPYNU010000003.1 GCA_028283245.1 Candidatus Aldehydirespirator catecholifindens
TCCAACACCACCATAAAACTATCCGTCGTAACCCCAACCAAACCAGACTCAACCACCGACAAACCATCACCAACATCCACAGTCACACCCGCTGGCACCGCGGTGTCGTCGTCGGTGATCGTGATGCTGGTGGGGGTTACGGTGACACCGCTGAGGGTGCCTGCGATGCTAATCGACTCTGCGGACTCGTCGTCATCGTCGTCGGTGGGAGTGAGCATGAACGTGGCCGAGCTAGATTCTTCGCCTGCGACGATGGTGATGGTCTGATCCGCGACAGTTTCGTAATCAACGCCCTCGGTTGCGGAGTCGCCAGCGGCACCAACCGTCACGGTCACAGACTGCTCTCGGGCGAACCTGGTCGCGCTGGTGATCGTGGCGGTGACGCGCACCGTCTTCGCGTCATCGCCCTCGCGGATGCTGGACTGCACGCCGTCGGTGCCGGTATCAGCATCCACGCTCAACGTGATTGCAGACGGGGCTGCGTCGTCGTCGGTGACAGTCACCGTGACGCTGTTAAGCCGCTCACCGTCATAGTCGTTGTCGGATGACGCTGACCTGTGGCCGATCGTGACGGTGCGATCGCGGATGTTGTCGATGTCGTCGTTCTGGCCGGTGACGGTGACTGTCTGGGGGGTGTCCCAGTTTGTTGTGGTGAAGGTGAGGGTTTCAGTTGCAGTGGGAGTGTCGGGGTTCGGCGTGTCGGGGCCGTCAATGAGCACCGCTTCGGGCGTGAGAGACGTGACGGTGATCCTCACCTCGGCTGTCGGCTGGCTGTCCAACACGATTGTGTAGGTGTCGGTGTCGCCGTTCTCAGACACAGAAGTGGAACCAGAGGACTCTGTGATCGTCACTCCCGCCGTGTCGTTATCAACGATGGTGATGTTCGCACTGGTTGTGCTGCCAGCCGTGTAGCCGCTAGACAGCGTGCCGAGCTGCACGGTCACCGTCTCGTCGTCTTCATCGAGCCTGTCATCGGTTGCGGTGAAGGTGAGCGCACCCGAAGATGACCCGCTTGCGATAGTGATTTCGCCGCTGTCGGACAAGCTGTAATCGCCCACCGAAGCAGTGCCGCCGGAGGCTGTTATCGGGATTGTCGCACCCGCCGACGGTGCTGGCTCAGCCAGCGTCGCAGTCACCGTGAGCGTGGCACCCTCGGTCACTCTGCTGTTGTTGACGCTCAAGGTTACGGCAACATCGGTGGGTGCCGAGTCGTCATCGTTGACAGTGACGGTGACGATCTCGTCGGTCAATGCGTCGTATGCAGTGTCGCTGGTTGAGGCAAATTCGTGGGTGAGCGTCGCCGTGCGTTTGTTGTCTGGATTGTCGATGTCGTCGTCTTGGCCGGTGACAGTGACCGTCTGGGGCTTATACCAGTTGGCTGTCGTGAACGTAAGAGTTTCCGTTGCAGTCGGGTTGTCTGGATCTGGCGTGTCTGGGCCGTCAATCTGTGCCGCGGTCGCCGTGTCGGAAGTCACTTTGACAGTGACCGTGCCAGTCGGGCGGCTGTTGAGCCGCACCGTGTAGGTGTCGGTGCCTGCATTCTCATCGACTGTTAAGGCGTTCTTTGAGATAGTTACACCTGCTGCTGGGTCGGTGATGGTGATCTTCGCGGTGCCTGTGGGGGTGATGCCGCCTTCGAGGTTGGTGGCCGACGAAGCCGACCCGAACGTTGAGGCGATAGCAATGTTGATGGTGTCTTCGGTGGTGTCGCGGTCTGGGTTGGTGGTGGCAGCGAACGTGATGGTCGCTTGCTGCACGCCATTACCGCCATTACCAGTGAAGCGCACCACAGCGGTGGCACGGTTGAAACCGCGCAGCAAACCAGAGGCCGGTGCCAGGCTGGCACCGGTGCCGGTGACTTCCCATGTAGCAGCGCGGAAACTGGGGCGACTCGTTGACAGCACCGCCCCGGTTGGGCTCACCAACGTCAAAGGCACCACCGCCACCTCATCAGCCGCAAGCGCCCGACCCAAAGTAACAGTCACCGTCGCGGTATGTGACGGGTTGCCTTCAGTGATAGTGCCGCCACCCGACAAGGTCACTGTCGTCGCCTCGTCGTCGAGCACTTTCACGCTCACGCTCGGCCCGGCGGTGACCGAGCTGTAGTTGGACACGCTGTGAGAAACCGTCAAAGCCGCTCTCGGTGGATCATCAGTTTTGTTGTCGCTGGCGGTGACGGTCACCGACTGGGGTTCCCACCAGTTTGTTGTGGTGAACGTCAAGACTGCTGTGCCAGCAGAGTTGACTTGCAGTCCGGCAACGGCTGCGGCAGTAACGGTAACTGTGCCGCTGGGCGCGGCGGCGAGGCTTATCTGATAGTCGGCACCGCTGCTGTCACCCTCAACCACGCGCAGCGCTGTCGGTGAGACGGCTACGGCTTCGGTGTTGTCGTCGTCGGCGATGGTCACGGTCACCGACTGGGGCTCGCTGGTGCCTGCCACAACAGCTGGCTGTGCGGGAACAGTGTTTGCCGACCGGTCAGCGAACTCGTCTTTGTCGGCGAGCGCGATGCGTGCCGTCTCGGCGAACAGGCTGTCTGCGGTACCCTCAGGATCCGTGTCGGATGTAGCGGTGAGAACCACAACGGCCTTTGATGCACCCGGGCCGAATACCAGTATCGGGTCGTTGCCGGTCAACGGTTTCGTTGACAGTACGGTCACACCGGTATTCACACCAGCAGCGTTTTTTAGAGCCAGCGTGTAATCGGTGCCCAACGTGGCCTCGCCGGATATCTTCAGCGGCACCTCGACACGGTCACCCGATGCCACACGGACGACACGGCCTGCTTCAGTCAACGACACTTCGATCTCGACGGTGCCCGACGTTTCCAAGACTCTCACAGCACTTTTGTCGCCAGCGGCGCTGATGGTCACTGTCGCAGCCGCCTCCAACACGTTAGCACCAGCGTCGTCGTCGGTGATCGTGAGCGTCTGGGATGCGGTGCTGCCGAGCGTGACCGTGTCGGCGAGCCCTTCAGCACGATATGCAGCTTTGGAGACCGTTGGTAACGTGAGCGTGACTTGTTCGCTGATCTTGTCGGTGTCCTGAGAAGCAGTGAACACCAGCTTCGCAGACGCAGCCGACGGCCCGGTGAACACCACGCTCGCAGACGCAGGCGCGGACACCAATCGCACCCCTTTCAGCGAGCCAGACAAGGCCACCGTGAAATCTTCACCGGCACGGCCGCCGCTGTAGTTCACAGGCACGCTGATCGACTGCCCCGCCACCAACGCACGCGACAATGTGACTGTTGCTTCTGCGGTGTTGGTGGTGCTGCCCTCAGCCAAAGTCTTGTCAGCAGAGGTGAGGGTGATCGTCAGCGGATCGTCACCGTCGGTTATCGTCACCGTCTCGGAGTTGTCAGATGACGAACGCGACACACCGCCCGACAGTTTGGTAGCCCCACCAGCACCAACCCCGCGGAACACCGCGACGTCGCCCAACGCCACGGTCAGCGACTCAGAGTCAGCCTCATCAAAACTGTCAGCCCTCGCAGTCACCACCAGCCGCGCCGACTGCGCGCCAGCAGCGAAACTCAATGTCAACGCGAGATCGCTGCCCCGCTTCAGCAGTGTCACACCGGTGCTGCCGCCACTGTCCAACTTGACTTCTATGTCGCCGTCGGTGATCCCAGTGCCTGACAGCACCAGCGGCACCGCCACCCGCTCACCCGCGAACAACGCACGGCCCAAAGACACATCGAACAAAGCCTGACGATCCGCATCCGTCGCACCATCCTCGGCTATCGCGCCGCTATCAGAACGTGTCAACGACACCACTACCGGCTCGTCATCATCAGTGATCGTCACATCAAACGTGCTAAGGCCGCTGGCTGTCGTGCCGCCGCCCACATTCGTTCCCAGAGTCGTATCTGTCAGGGTGCCCAACGCGACCCGCAAAGTCTCAGACACACCCTCACCGACGCTGTCATCAGCGGCGGTCAAAACCAGCGTGGCGGTTCGCGCGCCTGCACCCGTCAGCGTCACTGTTGGCTTCAAAGTGCCCGCCGCGCTGAGCCTCACACCCGTGTTCAACCCGGTGCCAGACTTGAGCGTCAACCTGAAATCGGCTGCGGTTATCCCGGTGCCAGACAGCATCAACGGCACATCAACCCGCTCACCCGCAACAAGCGTGCGACTCAACGTCACCGTGAACTCGGCGGCACGATCCGCAGCCCTGCGCGCCTCAAAAATCGGGCCAGAATCAACACGCTCCAAAGTCACCGCGGTGGTGTCATCATCGCTCACCGCAACAACAACCGACCCGACCGGGGTGTTCGCATAAGCCTGATCAGTCGAAGTAACGCTATGAGTGATCGTTACACGCTGCGCCACCACACCAGGCCGATCCGCAGCGTCATCCGCGGCGGTCACAGTGAACGACTGTGCTGTCTCCCAATCCAGTGATGTAAATGTCAAAGTGCTAGAAACTGTCACCACACTTGAATCAGATGATTTTGCGGTCACCGTCACGTCGTGAGTCGGCTGAGACAACAACGAAACCGTATACGTTGCCGTGTTGCCCTCAACCACAGTCAACGTCTGAACACTCAACCTAACCCCGCGCACCACCGGCACAGGCTCAGGCTCAGGCTCTACCGGCACCGGCACAGGTGTCACTGGCTCAGGTGTTACTGGATCATCGTCGTCGGTGACTGTTACTGTCACATCAGAAATCGTGACATTGTCATAGTTGCTGTCTGATGATGTAGCAGAATGAGAGAGCACCACTGTGCGTTTGTTGTTGGGGTTATCAACATTATCGTTGATGCCGGTCACTGTGACTGTTTGGGGGC
>JAPYNU010000030.1 GCA_028283245.1 Candidatus Aldehydirespirator catecholifindens
GTCGAGGGTGCGGCGTCCGACGATGTCGGCTCCGCAACCTATTGCTCTGAGCCATGATTTACCTTCAGCAGGATGATCCTTCACCTCTTTGAGACAATAACTCAATACATGGAGATAGCTTATAAATGTATAAAGTAGATGAAAAAGCTACCCAGAGTGAGGCGGAGTTGCTTGACCAGGCTGAGCGCGAGCGGCGACAGGTGCGTCAAACCACCAGCGTCTACCCGCAGATGACCATTGATGAGGCTTACCGCGTGCAAGCCGCCTGGCTGGACATTCGCCTCGGCCGAGGCGAGAAAGTAATCGGCCACAAGATCGGGCTCACCAGCAGAGCCATGCAGCAAGCCATGAACATCACCACCCCAGACTCAGGATTTTTGACTGATGCAATGGTTTTCGCTCCAAATCAAGCCGTGGCAGCCGCTGATTTCTGCGATTTGCGGCTGGAGGTGGAGTTGGCTTTTGTGCTTGGTGATGATCTGGCTGGCAGCGACCTGAGCATTGATGATGTCTTAGATGCAACGGATCATGTGACTGCTGCGGTGGAACTGATAGCGGCCCGCACACCGCGCCTTGATCCGGCCACCAGACGCACCCGCACCGTGGTTGACACGATCGCCGATAACGCTGCCGATGCTGGCATCGTCACTGGCGGTGAGCCGGTGGCACCACGGGAACAAGACCTGCGCTGGGTGGGCGCTGTTGCTTACCGCAACGGCGTAGCTGAAGAGACCGGGCTGGCTGCTGGCGTGCTCGGCCATCCTGCTAACGGCATCGTGTGGCTGGCAAGGCGTTACGCCGAGCAGGGCCTGAAACTGCTGGCCGGTCAGGTGATTTTGTCGGGTTCGTTCACCCGGCCTATGCAGGTGTCGCCCGGTGATGACTTCCGTTTCGATTTCAACACGCTTGGAGCGTTCAACATCGCCATCGTTTGAGCACAGGAAGCGCTAGACGACTAGGCCCACAGAACGCGCCGGTTGACTCTGGCGCTTGAAGGCCAGCGCCGTTCAGCGTCAGCGCGAGAAGATCTCAGCGCGAGTGCGAGAAGATTTCAGCGCGAGAAGATTGAAGAGAGGCCGCCAGCTACCGAGCCTTCTCCCTGCGATCCGCCCGGTGTCAGATTGGCGAGCACCCGATCAGCGATGCGGTTGAACGGAAGCGACTGCAGCCACACTCGGCCTACGCCGGTGAGCGTCGCCAAAAAGAGTCCTTCACCGCCGAACACCATCGACTTGAGGTTGCCAGCACGTTCAATGGAGTACTGGATCTGCGGCTGGAAGGCCACGATGCAGCCTGTGTCGATACGCAAAGTCTCGCCTTGCAGTTGCTTTTCGATGATGGTGCCACCGGCGTGCAAGAAAGCCAACCCATCGCCTGATATCGACTGCAAGACGAAGCCTTCTCCGCCGAAAATTCCAGTGCCGATCTTGCGATTGAAGGCAACGTCAAGCTTCGTTCCCGACGCGGCGCACAGGAAAGCGTCCTTCTGCGCCAGCAGATTCCCGCCAACCTCAGATAGGTCAACTGGCAGAATCTTGCCGGGGTAAGGCGCAGCCATAGCCACTTTCTGCTTGCCTTGAGGGATGCTGTTGCGAAAATGCGTCATGAACAGGCCTTCACCGGTCATTCCACGTTTGGCAGCGGACTTGAGTTTGCCCCATGTGCCCTGATCAGGGTCAGAGCCATCGCCCATCTTGGCTTCAAATGTGACACCCTGCTCCATGTACATCATGGCACCGGCCTCAGCCACGACCACTTCACCAGGGTCAAGTTCCACTTCAACGAACTGCATGTCGTCGCCGTAGATCCGATAGTCGATTTCATGGCTGCGCATCAATGCCTCCCAACATATTCAGGCCTTTCGCTGCGAGACTAGCCGTTTCAAGTAAGGCACAAGTTGACCCCCCTATTCACCACACCAACCCTGCCCGCCTCAAGCTACCGGTGTGCCGAAGCGATCCGTAAGACCCTCCCTAACTGAGGACACAAACGGATCGAACTGCCAATTATCGGTAGAAGATCAACATCAACCATCAGATGCATCACGTTCCTCACAGCGGATCTGACCGCGCGATCATCCTCGCCTTCTGGATCAGGTTGCACGAAGATTGCTGTGCCTGATAGCTTTATGTCATTGCTCCCCGCCTTCCCGGCTAGGCCGGGAATGGCGGGGATTTATCTTTGTGCGGAGGGTAGGTGGCATTATGACGCGTGTTTCGGTTTTCATTGACTATCAAAACGTCTACCACTGTGCCCGTGAGGCCTTCGGCGATCCACAGACGGATCCGCCTATCTTTGGGCATGTTCGACCTCATCGGCTCGGGCTGCTCCTGAAGCAGCTTGGCGAGAAGGTCGATTCGGCACGCAAACTCGATGCGGTTAACGTCTATCGTGGCAAGCCTGGACCCAAGAGCCATCCTCGCCTTCAGTCGGCGTTCGACCGGCAGATCGCTGCATGGATGACCTTGCCTTGCATTACGGTCAAGATGCGACCTCTTCGCTACGAGCCAACCGAGTGGTCATTCGGGCGGCCCACCAAATGGCGGGCGAGGGAGAAAGGCATCGACGTGCTCATGGCACTTGATGTAGCGCTCGGTGCCCGTGAGGACCTCTACGACGTAGCTATCATCGTCTCAGCAGACACAGACCTGATTCCAGCAATTGACGTAGCACTGCAAACTGGAAAGCGGGTTGAGACAGCGACCTGGCACAGCCGCGCCCTACCCATCCGTCCACTGAAAGCATCTGCTGGCAACCTCTGGAACCATTGGCTGGACAGGAAACGCTTCGATTATGTCCGAGACGACACTGATTACCTGACAAATATGAACTGATCCTGTTGGACTGACTGGGCGATAATCGATTTGTGGTTAGGGGCTCAGGGGTTTAGGGTCAGAGCCAGTTGTTGGACTCCACTAGGCTTGCAGCGGTAGCCACTACTGCTATTTCGGCGGCCTGCTCGACTGCGCCTAAGACATCGCCGGTGATACCTCCGAAAGCTCGCCGTGCCACCATCAACACCACAGCCGCCGCCGCGGCCGCGGACATCAGCCCTGCTGCTCCCGACACACCCAGAAAAACAGCCACCGCACATGACACAACCACCGATGTCACGGTCCACACACGCGAAAGATGGGCCGTGTAGCTGTGGCCCAGGCCAGAGCCCGACACCGCAGGCATTGTCACCATCGCCGCCACAGCCATAGCGCGACCCAACATGTGAGCCAACACCAGCACCACGAAACCGTCCAGCGGTGCCAGCGACGACACAGCAAACACCCGCACTAGCACCGCCAAAATCAAAGCAAGCACACCAAAAGTGCCTACCCGTGAATCTTTCATGATCTCCAGACGCTGCTCACGAGTGGTGCCCCCCAGAGCATCAGCAGTGTCGGCGAGCCCGTCCTCATGGAAAGCGCCGGTAACAACGATGTTTACAGCAACTGCCGCCACCGCTGCTAGCGCAGCACCCAGCGGACTGTGCAGCCACCAATACACAGCGCCTGAAAGCGCACCGATCACAGCACCCACCAGCGGGAACCAGCCAACGCTGCGACCCAACCCTTGCTCTGAATCAGGGTGACGTCCTCCAGGAAGGCGGGTAAGGAACGCCCAAGCCTCAAGCAGCCCCATCTAGTCCCCTACAACCGACCAGTGTTCACGTTGCGCAGTCGACTTCACTGACCTAAACCCCACTCGGCGAAGGTGGCTACTTCGGTCACGCAAGCCGCAGCCATCGCGATCATGGGAACAGCCAGCAGCGCACCCGACCCTTCACCGAGCCGCAAATCGAGTCGCATCAACGGATCAAGCCCCAAAGCTTGCAGCACTCGTTGGTGACCCGGCTCAGCCGAGCAATGCCCGGCCATGCAATGATCAAGGCTGCCAGATACCGCCATCGCCAACGGCGCAACCGCTGCGGTAGCGATGAAGCCGTCCAGCACCACCGGCAAACGCCGCCGCCGGGCTTCGGCCACAGCACCCGCCAAAGCAGCCAGCTCACGGCCTCCGAGACGACGCAGAGCCTGCAACGGCGTAACCGCCCCCACCCGCTCAAGAGCTTCAGCCACCACATCACGTTTGTGGGTCAAGGCGCTGCCAGCAACGCCGGTGCCTGGGCCGACCCAGTCATCGGCTGCGCCGCCGAGCGCTGCTGCGGCAACCGCTGCGGCTGAAGTGGTGTTGGCGATACCGATCTCACCGACAATCAACAGATCAGCCTTAGTCAAAGCAGAAGCAACCGAGTCGGCACCAGCTGCCACTGCTTCGTCGAACTCTTCAGGGCTCATGGCATCGCTGAGTCGAATGTTGGCGGTGGGACGACCAATCCCCACATCCACCAGATCAAGGGTTGCACCAACATGGCGGGCCAACACCGACACCGTGGCAACACCAGCTTCTATGGCAGCGGCGATGGCTGCGGTCACCTCCTGCGGGTATGCGCTAACCCCGTCGGTGGCCACACCGTGGTCGGCACCAAAAACAATCACATGAGGTCGCTTCACTTGCGGCTTGGTGGTGGCCTGCCAGCCAGCCAACCAGCCAGCCACCGAATCAAGTCGAGCGAAAGCACCTTGCGGGCGCAACACATTGGCGGCTCGGGCTTCCACCGCAGTGCTGGCCGTAGCGTCCAAAGAGGGCTGGTCTTGCAGCAGCGCCGCTAAGAACTCACCGGGCCGATGAGTGAACGACTGTCGCTCACCACCCTGTCGCTCACCACCCTGTCGCTCACCACCCGATGCACTCATTGCTGCACCTCTTCGCTGTGTGCCTCTGCCACTATTTCTGTCATTGTTTGAGACAGGCTTTCTACAGAATCGACTAAAGCCAGCAAGCGTCCGGCTACAACCAGATAGGCACTGTTGGCAGCTTTCACCACTGCCTGATTGACCGCACCCAGAAGGTCGCGGAACTCGCGTCCCAAAGATGTGGCTGGCACTATTCCCGAGCCAACCTCGTTGGTGACGATCACAGACAGCCCCCTACGAGCGGCCAAGCTTTGCGCCAAACCTGCCGCATCCTCAACGATTTCAGCGGCTACCTGATCGGTTGATGCCTGACCGGTAGATGTCTGAACGGTAGATGTCTGAACGGCCAGAGACTGACTGGCGGCTTGGCGTGCGAGCATCCGGTTGGATGCCCAGACAGCCAGACAGTCGATCACGACAGTGTCTTTTGGATCAACTCCTGCCACAGCCGAAATCAGATCATATGGAGCTTCCACAGTGACCCAATCCGCGGGGCGCTCAGCGCGATGCCGGGAGATGCGCTTGACCATCTCGTTGTCGCCCGGTTCCGCTGTAGCAATAAATGTCACAGGCGCATCCGAGACCACGGCTGCGGATACAGCAGCAGCCGACTTGCCTGAGCGGACACCACCGGTGAAGACCGTCAGCGTCAACGCAAGAATCTTTCAATGCTGCATTGATCCAACTCTTGCGAATCGGATGCAGAATCGCTGATTGAGACACAAGCAGACTCGCTGATAGAGGCACAAACTGTTGATTGAGCCGCACCGAACCGACCCATGAGCCAGCCGCATAAGCCAGCCATTAGTAGTCGATGCCTTTCTTGGCCAGAACCCCGGCCTCATATGCGTGCTTGGTTTTGACCATCTCGGTGGCGGTATCAGCCAGTTCGATCATCCACGCTGGCGCGTCACGTCCGGTAAGCACCAGCGAAACCCGCTTAGGGCGATCACGAAAAGTTGCCTGCACCTCCCCAGCATCAATCCAGCCCCAGTTCAACGGATAAGTGATCTCGTCAAACACCACCAGACGATGCTCCCCTGCCTCGACCAGCGCCTTGCCGTGACGCCAAGCCTCGCGGGCTTCGGCTTCGTCACGGGTCAAGTCGTCGCTGTCCCAGGTGAACCCCTCACCCAACGACCAGAAGTCAACCCCCAGAGGCTCAGCCATTAGCTGCTCGCCGGTTACCCAGTCGGGCGACTTGAGGAACTGCACCACCGCCACCGGCCAGCCACGAGCCCTAGCACGCATCACCGTGCCGAACGCAGCTGAGGACTTGCCTTTGCCGTCGCCGGTGTTGACGACTATCAAGCTCTTGGCGTTGCGCATCCCGCTAGGGCGAGGATCCAACTCCGGCGGAGTATCAGTGTTGCCTTGAGTGTCGGTGTTGTTCGGAGTGTCAGTGTCGCTTTGAGTGTCAGTGTCGCTTTGAGTATCAGTGTTGCTCATGTTGGTCCTCCATTGTGAGACTTGGGAGTATCAGGTGCCTGCGACGCACGCTTTGAGCAGGTTGAAAGCACGATCACGGGACCCTCAGGATCGTCGATAATCCGAACGGTTGCCCCGAAATGAGCAGAGATGTTGTCAGTGGTCAACACTTCTGCGGGCGGGCCGGTCACAGCAACACTCCCGTCTGAGATTATGGCGACACGGTCACCGTAACGCGCTGCCAGGGTCAGGTCGTGCAGGGTTGCTATCACTGTTAGGCCACGCTCGCGGCGCAAAGCGTCCACTAGTTCAAGAACTTCCTGCTGATGGCCAAGATCAAGCGCAGTGGTGGGCTCATCAAGCAGCAACACATCAGCCTGCTGAGCCAACGCCCGAGCAATCACCACCCGCTGGCGCTCACCGCCCGACAGTGACTGAACCGTGCGCTCAGCAAAATCGCTCAGATCAAGACGAGTCAGAGTCTCGCCTACGACACGGATGTCTTCAGGGGTTTCACCGGCGAAGACCCCTCGATGCGGCACCCGACCCAGCAGCACATAGTCGCTTACCTGCATGCCCGGCGGAACAACCGGTGCCTGCGGTACGTATGCAAGCTTGCGAGCACAATCCTGACGATGCCGTCGCTGCCGTCGCTGCTGTCGCTGTCGTAGACCCTGAAGCCCGGCCACGATGATGTCGCCGCTGTAAGGCACCAGACTCAGCAAAGCTCGCAGCAGTGTGGTTTTGCCAGCGCCGTTGGGGCCGACGATGTTGACCCACTCACCTGTTGCTACTTCAAGATCCACTCCTCGCAGCACACAGGCAGCGTCAAGTGTCACTTCCACAGCCCGAAACTGGACTTCGGGTGACTGCGATCTGACAAGTTTCGATTTCGGGGCAGCAGCGGTCACCAGATCTCCCGTCGGCTGGTTCGCAGCACCAAAGCAAAGAAAGGTGCCCCCAAAAAGGCGGTCACCACACCGATTGGCAGTTCCGCTGGTGCCAGCACAGTGCGAGCCGCTAGATCAGCCAGCACCATGAACGCCGCTCCGAACAGCACCGACAGCGGCAGCACCACCCGATTGCTGGAACCGAAGATAAGCCGCACAGCATGTGGGACGATGATGCCGACAAAACCGATCAGGCCACTCACCGACACTGCCGCAGCCGCTCCCAGCGAAGCAGCTAACACCACTATCAGCCTCACCCGCCTGGGTGCAATCCCCAGCGCCGTAGCTTCCTCGTCACCCACAGACAGCACGTCAAGCGCCCGGCGATAGCGCAGCACCACCGCCGTAGTGATCGCGAAATATGGCAGCAGCAACGCTGGCTCTGACCATCCCGAAGTAGCGATACGGCCCAAAATCCAAGAAAAAATCAGCCGGAACGCGTCGCTGTTGGCTTGCAGCACATAGGTCTGGCAAGCCGTCAGGAAGCTCGCAACTGCTATGCCTGCCAGAATCAGCGAAGCTGTTGAGCGTCCACCGATGTGACCCACCAGATACGACACCGCAACCGAGACCAGCGCACCCGCAAAGGCAGCCAAAGGCACCGGATCCAACGCTCCGGCACCGTCACCGAGGTTGCTGGTGATAGCGATAGTGGCACCGAGTCCCGCGCCAGCGGCAATCCCGAGCAAATATGGATCAGCCAGCGGATTGCGGAAAGCGCCCTGATAAGCAGCCCCGCTCATCGACAAGGTGGCCCCGACCAGCAAACCGAGAGCAACCCGAGGCAGCCGGATCTGTTCAACAATAGCTATTTGGATGCTGCTGAGCCCCGAGTCAAGCGAAACAGCAGGCAAGGCATCAAGCAGCTGCAAACCCACCCGATGCGCGGCGATGTTTACGGGGCCGACAGCTAAGCCAGCACTAACAGCAATCAAGACTGCTGCCACAGCGGCCATGACAGCCCCAAGCGTCAAACCCGAAGAATGCAGGCTCGCTGTTGCCGCCGGAGCGTGCGTGGTGGCTTCAGCGGTGGTCGAATCAGCGCTCAAATCAGCGTTCAACCCGGCGCTGCGCTCAGAGACGTGCGACTGCGACTCGGTGCTCAAACTGGTGTCCTGCTCAGGAGTGCTCAACCCGAGAACGTTGGCGGTGAGATGACTCAGCCAGCGGCATCAAGAGACACCAAAGCTTCGGATATGGCTGCGATGAACTCCACTAGGCGAGGGCCCCAACGTGAGGCTATGTCGTCGTTGAGTTCCACGATGCGACCGTTCTGAACTGCCGTGAGCTGATCCCAGCCGGGCCTTTCGGCCACGGTCTGAGCGTTCTGACCGCAGCACACGGTGTCAGCCAAGAAAATCAGATCAGGATCGGCATTAACCAGATACTCGTCGCTGAGCTGTGGATAACCGAAAGAGCCACCATCAGAGTCGGCCGGGTCAGCCACATTCTCAAGTCCGAACAGATTGTAAACCTCGCCCACGAAAGTGCTGCTGGTCACTGTGTAGAGCGTGTTGTCCAGTTCGTGGTAGTAGCTGAGCCCCGACGCGTTGGGTGCGGCTTCGACCAGTTCGTCGATCTGTGAGCTGATGTCAGCGTTTAGCGCAGCCGCGTTGGCGGTCAGACCGGTGATTTCTCCGAGTTGTTCAATCTGCTGATACACGTCGTCGAAGGTGGCGGGCGCATTATGAGACCAGACCTCGATGCCGAGCGCTTCGAGCTGTTCAGCGGTTTCAAAGGCACCCTGCATCAGCACCAGATCAGGCTCATATGAAGCGATCGCTTCGATGTTGGGATTCCAGCCGTCAAGTTCGGTTACCGGGGCGGCATCGGGGTAATACGAATACTGATCGACAGCCACAACATGGTCGCCTGCCCCTATAGCGAAGACCATTTCGGTTGCTGTCGGCGAGATTGAGACGATCCGCTCAACTAGCGAGCCTGACACAGTCGTGTCTGCAGCGGCATCCGAATCCGACTCGGACTCCGACTCCGAGGCTGGCGCTGCGGTCGTGGTTGTCTCGACGGTGGAAACTGCATCAGACGTGTCATTGCTGCCGTCGCTGTCGTCGCCGCAGCTGACCGCCACTGAAAACAGGGCGCATATTGCCAAAACGGCAAGCAGTGCCCTAGCGATGCGTGGCATCCGCCAGTTCGAGTTCGCGGCATGAGACGACATGCGACGCGCCGAATCAGAAGTTTGCTTCGTGATAGAAGTCATTTGTGTGGTCTCCCTTTCTGCTCGAGTTCAGGGCCGAGCAGCAGGGTCGCCACCGCACAGGCCTTCCCTTGCCTCGAGGGTCGGTCCTTGAAACCGGCAGCCAGGCGATCGGACTTATCTCTTCGGCCAGCGACCAAGAGCATCACCGCTGCGGGACAGTTCCGGGTTCTCACCGGCTTCGCTGCCTGTCGGCGTGGCGCAGCGTAGCACGCTAAGCAGATACGGCTGCGCTCAGATCATTCAAATGCAGAGAGGCTCGTAGCGAAAGTCGCGGTCCGCCAACTGCTCCAAGGTCAACTCCAAAGCCTTTATGGTTTCGGTGCGGGGGCCGCCTCCGTCGTGCAACAGCACCACCGACCCGGGCCGGATTCGCTTCAACATGTAGTCAGCCATCTCCTCGGCTGGTGCCTGCAACCAGTCGCTAGGCGACACTGACCACAGATGCAAAACCAGCCCGTGGTCAGCAGACCATTCTCTAGTAAGGGCATTAGCTGCGGCGTAGGGGGGGCGTATGCAGGGCGTGGCGTGTTCGCCGAGGGCAGCTTGAGCCGCACCGACGGTCTGATCAAACTCTTCACGAGACAGACCTGTCAGCAATTCGTGGTTCCATGTGTGATTAGCGACTGTGTGCCCCTCAGCGATGATGCGCTCGATGATCTCGGGATACACCTCAACCAATCTCCCGATCACAAAAAACGTCGCTCGCACACCGTAACGTGACAGCACATCAAGGATTTGCGGGGTGTAGACGGGGTTAGGGCCATCGTCGAAGGTGAAATAGACCGCATCTCCGTCTGGTCTCGGCTCGGGAGGCGGGCTTGCTGGCGTTGCGGGCGGGACAGTGATGGTGCTGGTGGTAGCAGGCGGTGCTGTTGTTGTTGTGGTGGTGGTGGTGGTGGTGGTTGTGGGTTCAACCTCTGGAACCTCTACATCAAACTCTTCAATATCGATTGTCTGATTGCCTTCTGCAACTAGCGTCGAGAAGGAGTGGTCGTCGGTTGAGGCATCCGGCCCCGTCGCTGTGGCTCCACCGTCTTGAGCGCTTGACTGTTGTGTGTCAATCCCCAACTCTCGGCTCTCGTGATCTTCGATACTGCGCTCACTGCCCTGTGGCGGTGCTGCTGTATCGCTTGAGGATGAAGCCTTCTGGGAGGAGCGGGAAGCAGCCGCAGAGACAGTCGTAGTGGTCACAGGAGCAGTGGACGAAGATGACGAAGCAGAGGAAGTCGAAACAGGCGATGTTGATGTAGACGAGGGGGAAACTGCCATCTCGTCGGTGTCGTTGCCAGACGCAACATCACTGCTTGTGGAAGAACTGTCAGCGCATCCGCTCATCAGCATGGTCAACACCAATGCAACAGCCAGGATTGAGCGCTGACCGGGCCGAATTAGTCTCCAGGATTCTCTCAACGGCTCAGCCATGTCAAGCGGAAGCTACACGCTTGAGCACTCGCAGCGAACCAACCGCAGCCTGCTGCTGAAAGCATCCGCTGTCAAGAGCACGGCACCAGATTTCACGGGGCGGTCGTCCCCCGTCGGCGGGATCATCGAACACGTCGTGTATCGCCAGCAGTCCGCCGAGGGTCACATGCGGTGACCAGCCCTCATAGTCGTTATGCGCTGGCACGCTGCCGTGGCCGCCATCAATGAACAGCATCGCCAGAGGGGTGCCCCATAGCGCTGCCACAGTTGGCGAGTCTCCCACCACCGCTATCACTGTCTTGTCAAGTTTGGCTGTGTTGATGGTTCGACGGAAAAACGGCAGCGTGTCGATTACACCGAGTTCAGGGTCAACCACTTCAGGGTCGTGATGCTCCCAGCCTGGCTGATTCTCTTCGGAGCCGCGATGATGGTCCACGCAAAACAGCACTCGCCCCAACTTTTGAGCAGCGGCACCCAGATACAGAGCGGATTTGCCGCAGTAGCTGCCTACCTCCAAAAGAGGGCCGTCCACCTCAAGGCTGGCCGCAGACTCATACAAGGTCAAGCCCTCGTCACCCGGCATGAAGCCTCGTGTATTTTCAGCTGTTAGACGCAGGTGCTCATCCATCGTTGCAATCGACCGTAGCGCCCCACAGCACCCGGTCCAAAAAGATGTATCTGGCCACCCAAACAATCCCGTAGGCGGCGAGACTACCTGCCACCAACAGCAGGGTTGCGTCAGTGAGCCGCTCAATTATCGACACCGCCAGCGACGATACGGCCAAACCAACAAGCGCCATCACCCAAAAAGTGAGCACTTCGCCTCCCAGGTCATGTGGACCGCTGCGCTGCCACACCCAGGCTCTGCTCATCAAATATGCAGGCGCGGTGCCCAGCAACCAGGCTGCAAGATTAGCCACTATTGCCGACCAGCCCAGCACACCGTGACAGATCGCCAGCACACTGCTACCGATACCCACATTGACCACCGACACGGCGCAGTAACGCAGAGCCTTCAGCCCATGTTCGGCACTCAGTTTTTGCCACACAGCGGCTCCCGACGACACACGATCAGGCTATTGGAGCAAACACTGCACTCCAGTAGATGCCCGCAAGAGCCGTTGGGTCGGGCATCATTGGGTAATGCAGACAGCGCTTGACGATGTGGTGGAGATCTTGGATCTCGAAGCTATTGAGGTCAACATTTTCCGTGGTCGCTCACCCGACGATGATCGCCAACGCATCTTCGGCGGCCAGGTCGCCGGGCAAGCCTTAGTGGCTGCCGCCCGCACAGTTGAGCAGGGTTCGGTGCATTCACTGCACGCATATTTCCTGCGGGCAGGTGATCCCAAAACCCCTTTGCTGTATGAGGTAGACCGCATACGCGACGGACGGTCGTTCACTACCCGGCGTGTGGTCGCTATTCAGCACGGCAAAGCCATATTTCAGTTGGCGGCTTCGTTTCATGTAGCTGAGGATGGCTTCGAGCACAGCGATCCAATGCCGCAGGCACCAGACCCTGAAACTCTGGCGAGCCTTGCTCAGAGTTCGTCATCGAAATCCAGCAGTGCTTGGGATCGTATGCAGGCTCTGATGGACATTCGCTATGTGACTACGAGGCCGCTGGATCGTAGCGGGCCTCTGCCACCGGACCAGTTGGTGTGGATGAGAGCCAATGGCACGCTGGGCGATGACCCAGTGCTGCACACCTGTTTGTTGACTTACGCAAGTGATCTAACACTGCTAGACACCACGCTCACACCTCACGGCACCAGTGCTGCTAATCCTTCGGTGATGATGGCGAGCCTTGATCACGCCATGTGGTTCCATGGACCTTTCCGAGCTGATGAGTGGCTGCTCTACGATCAGCACACCCCTGCCGCCAGCGGTGCTAGAGGTTTAGCCACCGGCAGAGTATTCACCCGAGACGGCCGCTTGGTGGCTTCGGTGGTGCAGGAGGGTCTGATCCGCCGAATCAACCAATAAGGCAGGTCAGTTAACCTGAGCGGCGAGCAGCATGAGAACAGTCTCGGATATGAAGCGAAGACTTCTGCTTAGAAGACTTCTGTTTAGCGGATCTGCGATGGCAGTGTCAGCAGCGCTTGTCGCGGCGTGTGCAGCCGACGATGAGCTTCTAATTCCTACACCGACAGTGCCTGTGGTGACCACTACAGCCGCTATCGCTAATCCGAGCGTTGTTGAAGGCTCGGTCGGTAACACAGCCGAAACCACCACTGAGCCGCTTCCTGCTGCTGAGCAGAACCCAGTCACTCAGACGCAAGCGCAAACCCGCCAAGACGTGCCGAACCTTGAAGTGCCAGCAACAGCCGAGACAACAAAGCCGGTTGACTCTTCTAGCTCATCCACGACGCTTCGGCCGACAGGCAACGTCTTTGACGCGGCTGTCGAGCTGTCGCCGGTTCTCAACCTTGACGTGCCTATCGACATGGCAGTAGCCCCCGGAGATGATCTGGTCTGGATCGCAGAACAAGCTGGCCGGGTTTCGAGAGTCGACTTGGCTTCCGGTGAAGTGGTCGAAACGATTCTTGACATCACCAGCGAAACGCAAGCAACCGGCGAACAAGGACTTCTTGGCATCGCTGCAGGCGAACATTGGCTCTATGTCAACTTCACCGACCTTGATGGCGACAGCCGCGTCGACGCTTTCAAACGTGATGGCAATCGCCTTGGAGGCCAGCGGCGACGCATTCTCTTGCAAGCGCAGCCGTTCAGCAACCACAACGGCGGTGATCTGGCAATCGGCCCCGACGGTTTGCTCTATGTTGCCTTCGGTGACGGCGGTTCAGGAGGCGACCCGCTTAACGCTGGTCAGGATCCGAGCACTTGGCTAGGTTCCATATTGCGGCTCGACCCGCGCCCAGACAGCGCCACAGGCACCGGTGCCTATGCAATTCCTTCGGATAATCCTTTCGCTGATAACACCGACGGCAGCCACAAACCCGAGATTTTTCTCACCGGGGTTCGTAACCCGTGGCGCTTCTCATTTGATCGCCACAGCGGTGACCTCTGGATAGCGGACGTGGGTCAAGACCGATATGAAGAGGTGAACCTGCTGCTCGCTGCTAACGGCGGTGGGCTTGGTGCCAACCTGGGCTGGCGCTTGCGTGAAGGGCTGCACAGCTTCTCCGGTCAAAAACCCACCGCCAACGTGGATCCTGTGTGGCAATACGATCACAGCGACGGCTGCAGCGTCACCGGCGGCTACGTCTACCGGGGCAGCACGATCGAAGATCTTTACGGAGCGTATGTGTTCGGTGATTACTGCACAGCACGCCTCTGGGCTCTGCAGACTTCGAGCGGCGAAGTCGAGTTCCGTGACTTGGGTGTAGAAATACCTGGAGGCCGGTTGGTCTCATTCGGCGAAGGCGCCGACGGCGAGTTATACACCATGTCACTTGACGGCACCGTCTCTCGTCTTGCAGATAGCCGTCCTTAGAGGCCGAGCGAAGCGGGGTCGCCGCTAGCACGCTGGCGCGCAAGGGACAGCGTTGAGCTACAGCCTTGTCAGGTGGATGTGCCGAGGTTAGGTAGATGTGCCGAGACCTAGCTCGCGTGATATCACCAATCGCTGGATCTCGCTGGTGCCTTCACCGATCTCAAGGATTTTGGCATCGCGGTAGAAGCGGGCAACGGGGGTTTCGTCAATGAAGCCGTATCCACCGAAGATTTGAGTGGCTTCTCTAGTGGCTGCTACTGCGGCTTCGGTGGCGTAAAGCTTGGCGATAGCCGCCTCTTTCTTGAAAGGCTTGCCAGCGTCTTTGAGCGCTGCAGCGGTGTAAGTCATCTGGCGGGCGGTTTCTGCCGCAACAGCCATGTCAGCGCATTTGAACGCCACAGCCTGATAACTGCCAATGCTTTTACCGAAAGCTTGACGTTGCTTGGCGTATGCGGTGCATTCATCAAGACAAGCTTGGATCAAACCCACAGCCAGCGCAGCAATAGCAATGCGTCCGTCGTCAAGGGTCGACAAAAACTGCTTGAAGCCCCGCCCGGCCCGGCCCAAGAGATTCGCTTCTGGCACTCGACAGCCGTCAAAAACCAGCCCGTGAGTGTCGGATGCATGCCAGCCCATCTTGCGATATGGCGGCTCCACAATGAAACCCTCAGTACCCGACGGCACAATGATCGACGACACGCCCTCATCGGTCAGCGCTGTGACCGTCACAAGGCTGGTGATGTCAGCCCCAGAGTTGGTGATGAAGGTCTTAGCCCCGTTAATCACCCACTGCGCCGTGTCTGCCGAACCCTCTAGCACGGCCCGCGTCTTGGTAGCACCCGCGTCGGAGCCACCATCGGGTTCGGTTAGACCAAATCCCGCTAGACACCGCCCCGACACCAAGTCGGGAAGATACGCATCCTTTTGTTCGGCGGACCCGAACTCTGCGATCGGTTTAGCACCCAGACAGACCCCAGCCTCCAAGGTGATGCCCATCGACTGATCAACGCGCCCGATCTCCTCAATAGCGATGCAAAGCGTGGTGAAGTCGGTGCCCGAGCCGCCGTATTCCTCGTCGAAGATGAGCCCGAACAGTCCCAGTTCGCCCATCGCATGGACAGTCTCGGTGGGGAAAATGTGATCACGGTCCCAGACCTCAACGTGAGGAGCGATCTCCGAAACCGCAAAATCACGCAGCACGGCCTGGAATTCGATTTGTTCTTGAGTGAGATTCATTGCCTATGCACTCCTTACTTGCGAAGCGTCCTCAAGACCTAGTTCGGCTATTGAGGTCTCACGCATCTTGAATTTCTGGATCTTGCCGGTAACGGTCATCGGGAAGGCATCGGTGAACTTGATGTAGCGAGGCACCTTGTAATGGGCGATGGCACCTTTGCAGAAGTCCTTTATGTCCGCAGCAGTGGTGTCAGCACCGTCACGCAGCTGGATCCAGGCCATGAGTTCCTCACCGTAACGCACGTCCGGCACACCAATGACCTGCACCTCCACAACGTCTGGGTGGGTGTATAGGAACTCTTCGACCTCGCGGGGATAGACATTCTCTCCGCCACGGATGACCATGTCTTTGATGCGCCCGACAATGTTGACGTAACCCTCATCATCCATCACGGCTAGGTCGCCGGTATGCATCCAGCCTTCAGCGTCAATGGCCTCAGCGGTGCGGTCAGCTTCATCCCAGTAGCCCAGCATCACCGAGTATCCCCTGGTATGGAACTCGCCGCTGGTGCCGCGGGGCACGGTCTCGCCGGTCTCGGGATCCACGATCTTGATCTCCACATGGGGATGCACTCGCCCCACCGTGGTAACACGCTTGTCAAGGGGATCATCTGCGGAGGTCTGAGTTGACACCGGCGAGGTCTCAGTCATGCCGTAGGCGATGGTGACCTCGCTCATGTTCATGCGCTCGGTGACCTGGCGCATCACTTCAATCGGACATGGTGACCCGGCCATGATCCCGGTGCGCAACGACGAAAGGTCATAGCTGGCTAGATCAGGCTCGCCGAGTTCGGCGATGAACATCGTCGGCACTCCGTAGAGGCTGGTGCAGCGTTCACGGGCGCAAGCCTTCAGGGTGGCCGCAGCATCGAAACCGGCCGCAGGAATCACCATCGCCGCGCCGTGGGTAGTGCAGGCCAGGTTGCCTAGCACCATCCCGAAGCAGTGATAAAAAGGCACTGGAATACACACCCGGTCTTTGGCTGTGTATTTGCAGGCCTCGCCAATGAAATAGCCGTTGTTCAAGATGTTGCGATGGCTCAGCGTGGCACCTTTCGGAAAGCCGGTGGTGCCGCTGGTGTACTGAATGTTGATGGCCTCACCACAAGCCAACTGCGCGGTGCGCTCAGCCAGTTGGCTCGCCGATACCTCACCAGCAGCTTCCAGCAGTTTGTCCCAGTCGGTGGTGTGCAGATAAATCACCCGTTCGGTCGGCACCTGCTCCCATAATTCATCAACCATGGCTCGGTAGTCGCTCGTCATAAACGACTCTGCGGATACCAGAACCGAAATATCAGACTGCTTGAGCACATATTCGAGCTCTGAAGAACGGTAAGCCGGATTGATCGTTACCAGGATTGCGCCGATGCTGGCTGTGGCGTATTGAACCAGAACCCACTCGGCATAGTTCGGGCTCCAGATCCCCACTCGGTCGCCCTTGCCCACCCCAACACCCATCAGTGCCCGGGCCAGCAGATTGACCTCTTGCGCGAACTGTGCGTAGGTGAGACGTATGCCCTGCTCAACCGACACCAGTGCATCTTGGTCGGGGTGCTGTGCGACTATGCGGGCCAAGTTCTGAGGGATCGTCTCCTCTAGAAGCGGCACCGAAGTCGGTCCTGAGTCAGATGACAGCTTCATGATTTCATCTCCATCGTTTGTTTCCTTGTCTGCTTGTCTAGGCGTGTCTTAGGAATCTTGGCTTCTATAGAGCCAAGTATCTCTTTTGCAGAGCACGGTCGTTGCGAAGTTCCGCTGTGGATGTCTCAGCAATGATCTCGCCCTTGTCCATGATCAGAGAACGCTGCGCAATGCGGGCTGCGAACTCAAGGTTCTGCTCCACTGCCAGCACTGCGATACCTCTGTTGGAGTTGATGCTGGCGATCACCTCTGCGATCTCGTCAAGCACCGCAGGCGCAATGCCCTCTGAGGGCTCATCCAGCAAAAGCAGCCGGGGAGCGGTCACCAGTGCTCTGGCGAGTGCCAAGAGTTGCTGCTGGCCGCCTGAGAGACTCCCACCTCGCGCACGTTTGCGCTGTGCCAGCATCGGGAACTCCTCAAAGACCCTGTCCACAGCATCGCTAGTGCGATCCCGACGAGCTGCAGTCCCGACTTTGAGGTTCTCTAGCACAGTGAGCTTGGGAAATATGTCCCGGCCTTGCGGTACCAGAGAAATCCCGAGCCGGGCTCGCTCATGCGCTTTGAGTGGGCTTAGGTCGGTGCCATCGAAACGGATTGATCCACCGGTGGTGGCAACAGCGCCGGTGACGGCACGCATAAGAGTCGTCTTGCCGACACCGTTTCGGCCCAAGACCGCAGCACACTCAGAGGTTGCCAGTTCAAGGTCAACGCCGTGAAGCACCGGTGTGGCCCCGTAGCCAGCCCGCAGGCCGCTAAGCGTCAGCATCGCTTGATCCTCCAGCATCAGCAGAGCTTGCATCCGAGACGCTGTTGCCGTGGTGAGAGCCCAAATAAATGTCGATCACACGGTCATTGTTGGCTAGCTCATCAAAGGTGCCTTGCGTGAACATTGATCCCATGTGCAACACGGTGATCGGCGCGTCTAGTTGGCGTACGAAGTCCATGTCATGCTCCACGACAACCACCGACGCGTTCTCTCCCAGTTGCCTGACGAGAGCGGCGGTGCGCTGCGTCTCGGTTCGGGTCATTCCCGCAGTGGGCTCATCCAAAAGCATGATTGAGGGGTCGGTTGCCACGACCATGCCGATTTCTAGCCACTGTTTCTTGCCGTGCGACAGGGTTCCAGCGGCCTGCTCGGCCTCTTCGCACAGATCCAACCAATCCAGCAGGCCCTCAACCCGCTGATCGGCTTGCTGGGTGTCACGAGGCATGGCATAGCAGGCCAGCCACAGATTCTCTCTCACCGTTAGCGACTCATAGACTGAGGCGACCTGAAGCTTGGTTCCCACACCGCTGCGAGCCCGCAGGAACGGTTTGCGATTGGTGAGGTCTTGACTATCAAGTGTCACTGTTCCTGCGGTTGGGTTCTGTCGGCCTGACAGCAAGTCAAGCAGTGTGCTTTTGCCTGCACCGTTGGGGCCGATAAGGCATGACACCCCCCTCGGAAACTCCAGAGTCACGGCATCCACGGCAGCTAGACCGCCAAAACGTTTGGTGAGCCCGGCTGTGGCGATCAGTCGAGCCCTCGGCTGCGCGGACTTCAAAGTCGGAATTGCTGATTCGGGGGTCGAAAGGTTGATGTCAGAGCGCGGCTCGGTCTGGCTAACCACGGGCTCGGGTCGGTAAACCGCGGCCTGTTGAGTTGCTAGCTCAACTTCAGCATCAAGCCTGTCGCGGCTCGGCGAGATGAGGTTCAGCGCCCAATGCTTGAGCTTGAAGATGTTGGTGACGATCCCGCCTGGCAATGCCAGCACGATCAAGATGAGGATCACACCAAGCACGATCGGTTCGTTGTCGCCGCTGGCACCCCCAAACCATGAAGAGAAGCCTTTGACAACCAATACACCAACGAAAGCACCGGCAACACTGTTGCGTCCTCCGACCAGCACCCAAATCACTACCAGCGCAGCAGGCGCAAGCGAAAAGACAGTCGGGCTCATGAAACGACCCCACGCAGCAAAAAGGGCACCCGCGAACGCCGCTATCGCGCCGCCGATTGTGAACACAGCCAGCTTGTGCCATCTCACGTCGTAGCCCAGCAGCCCGGTGCGCAGTTCGTTGTGCTGCAACGCCACCGCTATCCGACCGAAAGGACGTCTAGCAAGCACACGAATGCCCACTGCAATGAGCAACCCTGCCGCCACGCAAAACAGCAAGAACTGGGTTCTTGTTAGTTCGTGGCTTTCGCCTCCCGGTAGCCGCCAAGTGATACGCGGAATGCGCGTCATGCCGTTGTAGCCACCGAATGCAGCGTCACCGATACGGTATGCGCTACCCGATGTTGAGTTCATAAAAGCGAACAGCACCAGACTTGTGGCCAGGGTGACGATGGCCACATAAACGTCGGTGATGTTGCCGTAGAACATGAAGTAGCCCAGCAACGCCGAGAAGGCGGCACCGACAGCCACGGCTGCCAGCACTGCTGTCAGTGACTCGCCGGTGTTGTCTGCCAGGTTGATGGCCCAGAAGCCGTAGGTGTAGCCGCCGATGCCGTAGATAGCGGCTTGACCCAGACTGAAGATCCCTCCGTAGCCCCAAACCAACGTCAGCGAGAGAGCCAGAATGGCTTGAACAGCCCACAGCGACCACTCAAAGGCTGTGAACTCTTGCACCCAGTTGCCCAAAACCGCTACGGCTGTGAATGCCAGCACAGCACCACCCAGGTCGCTTCGGACACTGCCAGCAGCAGGCGTGGCACCGCTACCGGCGGCTACACGAGACAGCAGGTCTCTCGTCATCTCTCGTTGATCTCTCATCGCCGGAAGCGTGTTCCTGTGATCCCTTGCGGCAAGAACCGCAGAACCACTATCGCAGCCATCAGCAGCATGGCCTGCCCAATGACGGGCGTGAACCAGTTGGTGCCGATGTTCTCAATGAATCCCAGCAACCCGCTCGCGGACACTGTTCCTAGCACGAACGACGGTCCGCCCACGATGACAGCCATGAAAGCTCGTGCTATGAACGTCTGACCCATAGTGGGGATAACCCCCACCACAGGTGCCAGCAGCGCGCCAGCCGCTCCAGCCAAAGCCGAGCCAAGCCCGAAGGTCCACATGTTCACTACTGAGGTGTTGACACCGAGACCTTCGGCCATTGTTGAGGACTGGGTAGCAGCTCTTGCGAGCAGTCCGTAGCGGGTGCGGCGCATGATCGTGTAGGTCGCCAGCACGCCGAGCACTGCTGAGGCCATGAGCACCAAGCTGTATTTCGACATTGAGAACTCCCCGACGGTGAAGTTCCCGACTGGTACCGGGATGCCTTCAGTGACCGAGCCGTAACGGTTCTCCACCATCTGCACCATGATCAGAGACAATCCCCAAGTAGCCAGCATGGTGTCGGCGAGGCGTCCATAGAGACGCCGGATGATTAGCCGCTCCACGACAATCCCGAAAAGTCCCACGACAGCGGCAGCCGTAGCCATCGCTAGCCAAATGTTGAGGCCGTTGCGCGTGCCGCTGAGGGTTGCGAAGGCACCCAGCATGATGAACTCGCCGTGTGCGAGGTTGATCACGCCGCGCATCCCGAAGATAACCGCGAGCCCCAACGACACCAGAGCCAGGATTGAGATCGTGGTGGCGAGGTCGAAGCCGAGGTTGAAGATGCGGTCGGGAGACATCGTGAACGGGCAGCTAGACAGCTAGACAGCTAGGCAGCTAGGGTCGCCCGCACAGTGGCACCTACGAGTTGCCTGCGGGCGACCCTAGCTATGGCTATTCGTCAGGGTGTGAACTGCTCGTTGGTGTCGGGATTGGCGACTAGGTCACAGGACTGCTGCTCGAACGACGGCGGGATGTTCTCGAAGGTCTCGAACACGTCGAAGCCGTTGCTGTCATTGGCCCGCGCCAAGCTCACTGGCTGCACCAGATGATGAGACGGCCCGTCCATAGTGACCGTGCCTTTGGGACTGTCGAAGCTCACAGTGCCCGTTTCTAGTTCGGCGATAACAGCCTCACGGTCAAGGGTGCCAGCACTGTTGACTGCGTCGGCCCAGAGATGCCAACCCTCCCACACGTAGACAGCCAAGTCGGTTATGTAGGGATAATTGTCACCGTATTCAGCCTGCCAAGCCGCAGTGAATGCAGCGTTGGTGGAATTATCTAGTTCCTCAAAGTACGGGTAGGCCACGACGATGCCCTCCGACGAAGCCGCGTCAAGGGCCACCTGCTCGCTGCCCAGCCCGAACGATGTTGACACCACCGGGATTTCAGCACCGCTTGCCGCATATTGGCTATAGAAGGACATGTGGGCACCACCCACCAGCACCGACACCACCACATCGGGATCAGCGCTCTGCACTTCGGAGATAGTCGTACCAAACTCGGCTACGTCCAGCGGGAAGAAGTCCTCACCCACGACTTCGCCGCCAGCTTCTGCGGCGTACTCTCGAACCCAATCGGCTGAAATCTGGCCGTAGTTGTAGTCCGCAGCTAACACATAGAGCCGCGGTCCGTAGTTCTCAACAGCCCACGGGATCAGCACCTGCAACTGCTGGGTGGGCACCACGCCGGTCACGAAAGTGTTGCGATCGCACACCCCACCCTCATACAAGACGTTATAGAAGTAGAGCAGTTCGGCTTCACCAAAAATTGGTCTAATCGCTTCGCGTGACGCGCTAGTGATGCCAGCGTGAACCACTGCGAGATCTTCAGCTACTAGCTGGTCGGCGCCAGCGATGTATTCATTCTGGTCGGACTTTGAGTCCAGCGCCACCAACTCCAGTTGGCGGCCTAGCACACCACCGTTCGCGTTGATGGACTCAATCGCAAGCCGAGTGGCATCAGCCATCGGGGTGCCGTAGATGTTGAGCGGGCCGGTTTCGTCGAGAAGGCTTCCTACTCGGATCGGTTCGCTGTTTACAGGCTCGGCTGGAGCTGGCTCGGGCTCGGGCGAATCTTCTGGTTCGTCAGGCTCGTCGCTCATGTCCGGTTCGGCGGGTTCAGCTGCCTCATCGGGGTCGTCGCTACTCATGTTGTCGGTGCTGTCGGTATCTGTGCCCGATGAGCTGTCGGGCTCCGCCGGTGTGGTTTCCTGCTGCGAAGTTGCGGCTGGCGCTGGATCGTCGTCTTCATCGTCTCCGCAGCCTGCGGCAAGCAACGCCGTCGCTATGGTCGCAACAGCAAGTGCCTTCCATGTAGGACGAACTCGGCGACGAATAAAAGCCATCAATGGACTCATGGGTGCATACCCCTTCGTTGGACTCTCACGGTGCCGGCTCTCAGTACCGCGGCGACGACTCCACGACATCTTGGGTATCGCGGGGTTGTCACGCGTCTTGACTAGTGCAGGCCGGTGCTCACGGACACACGCGAATGCAGGGTCTATGCCGCAGTACACGCGAATGCAGGGGTCTGCTGGCTCAGTCCCAATCCCCGCTGGTCGCCGTCTGGTTGATACTGGAGTTACAGGAGTCTCAGTTGGCGTGCTCTGGCCAGTGCCTCAATACGGTTTCGGGCGTGCAGTTTGGTGAGAAGCGTCTGCGTGTAGCTACGAACGGTGTTCTCGGCCAGAAAAAGCTCCGCTGCGATCTCTTTGCTGGTGCGCCCCAAAGCCATCACGCACAAAACCTCGTATTCACGCTGCGTGAGCGACTCGTAGATACCGCCGTCCTCGCCGAGTCGCAAGGCTCGGGCTTTTGGATCTTCTACCAGTGACGGATCAACGAAGAGCTCTCCGGCCATCACCCTTGTCAGCGCCTCTACTAGGTTGCTGGCATCTTTGAGCACGATCCCCACTGCGCCAGCGTTCAGGCAGGCGCGCAGCGGTTCGCGGTCGTCGAATGCGGTGTGAATCACCACCCGCGAGTTCCCCGACACATCCTGAAGCGATCGACACAGGTGTGGCGCGAAGTTGTCGCCAAGTTTGAGGTCAAGCACCACCACGTCTGGTGACAGGCGACCGGCTAGAGCAACCCCCTCGTCTGCTGTGCAAGCTTCACCTATGAGCTTGAAATCCGGCTCACGCGCCAGCAACTGGCGGATGCCGTCAATCACCACCGGGTGATCGTCAATCACGAGAACAGATGCCACCGCCTGCTGCGGTGTGTCATTGCGTCGGGTGGTCATCAACTGCGTGGATCTGTGGTTCGCTGCACAGCACTCAACTGGCTCTACCGACGGGCAGCGTGATGCGAACCGTGGTACCGCCGTCTTCGCCGGGCCTCACCTCAAGATCACCGCCTTGGCGTTGAGCCTGACGAAGTATTGATGCCAGCCCCCAGTGCCGGTCACCACGAGGCACAGCCGCTAATTCGAAGTCATTGGGCAGTCCGCAGCCGTTGTCTTGGATGACCAACGACACCTCGGAGTTACCAAAATGCAGTGTCGCCACGACCAGCGACGCTTCGGCGTGGCGCTCAATGTTAAACAGTGCCTGACGAGCCGCTCCCAGCAGCGCCGCCTCAGCACTCGGCGGTAATCGACGGGACACACCGCGCACCACGAAGTGGGCTGCGACTCCAGAGCGAGCGGTCAAGTCGTCGATCTCTCGTTGCAGAGCAGTGACAGCAGCTTCGTCCAAAGAGTCGGGTTCCAGCACCTTGAAGGCTTGACGCATGCGCTGTGTTGCTTGTTGGGCCTGATGTTCGATGCTCTCCGCTACGTCCGCCAGGTTTTGGTCGCCGCCGTCGCGCAGGCGCTGGGCCGCGCATCTTATGGAGAAGAGCAGTTGTCCCACATCGTCGTGCAGATCGCTGGCGATGCGTTGCCGTTCAGCATCAACGCGGTGGCGGATGGTGGCTGAGGCATGAATTGACGTGGCCATCATTGGTGCCACATCTTGTGCAGCCCGTTCAAGGACGGATTTGGCTCTGTCTCCGATTGAGCCGATGGAACGCAGACCTCCGTAGATGATGCCGACCATCTCGCTGTCGTGCTCTACTGGCACTGCCACCATCCCGCCGAGTCCTTCGGCGCTAACCACATCAATGAAATGGTTGGTGATACGCGGATCGTCTAGATAGCTGTGAACTTCCACTGGCCGACGCTCCACCATCACTCGACCTCCCAGCCCTTTGCCGGTGGACACCTTCACCTCACGGAAGCGTTCGGTGCGAGCTCCGTGTACTCCTCTCATAGCAAAATTGGTGGAGCCCTCCCGAACTGCCACCGAAACCAGCGGCAATCCCAGCATTCGGAAGAGATCAAGCGCAGTACGTTGCGCGAGCGCGGGCGGATCTAAGAATCCGATCAGAGTTTGGCTCAGGTCGGCCAGACGCTCTAGGTCCTCTGTGTCGACGACTTCAATGGTGCCGCGGAAGCGACGTCCCTTGCCTATGTCGGTTCCGGTCATGACCTCACCACCTTCGAGGATTGACGGCCCGGCAACTAGTCAAGCACGGACTCGTGCCAGGTTCCCGCCTAGGACTTATCCACCCACTCGGGCTTGCGCCATGGGTGACAGGGCGAAGCCTCCGACGAGTTTTTCATAGGCTCGGCCAACCCGCAGAAGCGTGGCTTCGTCCCACTGTCGCCCGACGATGCTCATCCCCACTGGCAGTCCATCGCCGCCACTCACCGGGATTGTCAGATCAGGATTGCCGGTCACGTTTGATACCGCAGTGTTGGGGATCATCTCCAACGCACGAGCCACGTATTCATCAACGGGCGCATCGGCCGAGGGAATCTCCTTGGCCGCGAACGGCAGAGTGGGATAACACAGCACATCGTGATCGACCAGCGCCGCGTCCACAGCCGCGTTGATTTGTGGGCGCACATTAGAAGCTCGACCGTAGGCGCTGCCCCCGGTGTGGCTCAAGGCGTGCTCGGCGCAGAGGATCACGAACTTGAGAGTCTGCGAGGTTAGGTGGGCGTTGCTTTGCCAACCTCGCATGGTTTGCTCCATGACTTCGGGATCAAATAGGCCCCGGTAGTTCATGCCGTAGCCGTTGCCGCGGATCATCTGCCATAGTGCGCCGTCGGTGGCGATGACGTTCCAGACATGCAGCGCGTCACGGTGCTGCGGTATCGATACCTCTTGCACCACAGCTCCGGCATCTGCCAGACGGTGAGCTGCGCTGCGGACTCGGGCATCGGCGTCTGGGTCGCTGAGACCCTCATATCCGAACCCCTCTGCCACGACTCCTACTCTGAGTCCCTCGATGCCGTCGTTGAGCCCTGTCGTGTAGTCAATACCCGAAGGAGCGTTGGATTGGCGAGGGTCGTCACCGTCGGGGCCAGCGATCACGGTTAGGAAGGCAGCGAGGTCAGCCATGTTGCGCGCCACCGGCCCGAGATGGTCGATGGTCCACTCGATTGGGTAGGCACCGGTGTAGGGCACAAGCCCGAAAGTTGGTTTAAGGCCGACAGCGCCGCAGAACGCCGACGGCATGCGGATTGATCCACCCTGGTCACCCGCGATGGCCATGTCAACCTCACCGGCGGCCACTAAAGCACCGCTGCCCCCCGAGGAGCCTCCTGCGGTGCGGGTCTTGTCCCACGGATTGCGGATCGGGCCGGTGGCGCAGGTGTGGCTGGCACCCGAGAAGCACAGATCCTCGCAGGCCGATTTGCCTAAGATCCTGCCGCCTGCTTCCAGGATGCGGGTAACCACCGTGGCATCACGCAAAGGCACATAGCCCTCAATGATGCGCGACCCGTTCATCATGGGAACTCCAGCGACGGTGGTGTTGTCTTTGATGGCGAATGTCTTGCCAGCCAGTGGACCAGAGTCGGACTCCTGAATGTCGCAGCGGTAATACCAGGCACCGAGTTCATTATCGGCATCGTCAGGCCGGTGGCTGCGGCGGTCGGGTGCCGACGGTTTAGATGCCTCATACATGGCATCCACTTCGTGGTACGAACCCAAAGCGCCATCAATCAGAGCTTTGAAGATCGCTAGATCGCCGTCACTGATCTTTAGACCCCATCTCTGCGATATAGCTTGCAGATCGTCCAGTTCGGGGGCAGGTATCGCCATCATGGTTCCCTTCGATTTCGCTTGGGTTACTTGCGTCGTTTCGCTTTATTTTGCTTTTGCTGTTGATTGAGGCGACTGCCACTGCTGGCACCACCGAGGCTGACATTAGGTTGCGGCATGACCTGTATTTGACCTGCAAATGCAGGTATCTGCTTGAACTACGCCTGCATGAGATCCTTGTGCTACTGATCGCAGCGATGCCCACAGCGGGAAAATCCCCAACGACAACGGCAACAGACGCAGCGTTGCTGTGCGACCGACAAGAGATTTGCTCACCGCACTGGTGAGCGGATCCACTCACGAGTGGTTAGGGGATCAGCAGTGCAGACATCCACTCATGGGCGCGCTCATGTTTGGCGAGCCCCGACAAGTCCCGTGCATACACCAGCACATTGGTGTCAACGAAGATGCTCACGGACTTTTCAGCGTTGATGCATCTCGTCACGCGTCGGCAGAGGACACTCGCTTGATCTCAGCCGTCGGGCCTCGCGGGCCAGATAGGAACGCTGGGCCTGATCAAAGCCCTCAGAACTCATCATTCGCTCTCGCAGCACCTTACCGACGAAACGCGACACGCTCATGTCGTGACTTGCCGCCTCAACCCGAGTCCAGAGCGCAGTTTTCTCATCAAGGCTGATAGTAACATTTTTCACTATTTCACGATAACAGTGATTGGATTGACAGCACAATAGGGGCGGCGACTGGATCGTGGCGGGGATGAGTTGGCGCTGTGGTGATGGCGGTGTTGCTCTAACCTCAACTGTTGTGAATCCCCACGACAGCAATACCGACAGCGACGGCTCTCAAACTTGCGCCCCCAGAAACCCCGATGGAGCAATCAAGGTCACAGTTGATGTCTGCCGACACGTCGACGATGAAGTGGTTGCCGCTATGGCTCGGCTGATTCCGCAGCTTTCGTCTTCGAATCCCCCGCCCGGCCGCTGCGAACTTGAAGAGATCGTGGCGTCTGATGCCACAACTTTGTTCGTGGCCCGACAGCATGACCACATCGTGGGTGCATTAACCATGGTCGCTTTCCGTATTCCCACGGGGATGCGCACCCGTATTGAGGATGTGGTGGTGGACGAAGCGTTCAGAGGCCGCCGCGTGGGCGAACAACTCACCCGAGCAGCCCTGCAAGCAGCCCAGCGCATGGGAGCGCACAGCACTGATCTGACTTCTAGACCATCGCGGCCAGAAGCCAACCGCCTCTACACCCGGATGGGTTTCCAACGACGAGATTCCAACGTCTACCGCTACACGCCATGAACACGCTGTGAACGCCCCATGAACACGCCGCTGTGGATGCCGTCACCGCAACGCGCCCAAGGCACCAACCTTGAGCACTTCAAGCTGTGGCTGCGTGACAATCGCAGCCTTGACCTGCCCGACACGGCCAGCCTGCATCGCTGGTCGGTGACACACAGCAGCGAGTTCTGGGCTGCGATCTGGGATTGGTGCAAAGTCATCGGCGAGCGCGGCGAGCGCCTATGTGAAATCCCTGACAGCAACCTTTGCGAAGATCCCGGCGAGCGACTGAGACGCACTCGCTTCCTGCCTGATGCCCGGCTCAACGTGGCCCGCAACCTTCTGGGCGAGCCCAGCGATGAGATCGCCTTAGTGTTTCGCAGCGAAGACGGAGAAGCGACACAACTCACCCGAGCCGAGTTGCATGACATGACCGCCAGAGTGCAGCAGTTGCTGCTCGACTCAGGAGTGGTGGCTGGTGACCGTATAGCGGCCTGGCTACCCAACCGTCCCGAGACGATTGCTGTGATGCTCGCTGCGGCTGGGATCGGCGCAGTGTTTAGCTCAACTTCGCCGGATTTCGGAACAGCGGGTGTGCTCGACCGTTTCGGCCAGATCTCGCCCACCGTGCTGTTCTCCTGCGCCGACTACTCCTACGGTGGTAAGCGCTACGACTGTCGTGAACGTCTCAAAGACATCGTCGCCGGGCTGCCGTCGCTGCGACGCAGCGTGCTGATCGAAGACGGCTGGCTTGACGAATACAGAACTCCCGGCGAGTCCGCAGAACCCACGAAGATTCCAGTGTTCACAGAGCTGGAGTTTGATCATCCCTGGTATGTGCTCTATTCTTCGGGCACCACCGGCGCCCCCAAGTGCATTGTGCATCGCTCGGGTGGACTGCTCATGAAGCACCTCAGCGAGCATCGGTTGCACTGTGACGTCAAGCCGGGTGACCGGGTGTTTCACTTCACCACCACCGGCTGGATGATGTGGAACTGGCTGGCTTCGACTCTGGCAGCCGGTGCTACTGCTGTGCTCTATGACGGTTCACCGGCATATCCCGGCCCCGCAAAACTGTTCGACCTGATCGACGAGACGGATATCACCTTGTTCGGCACTTCAGCGAAGTTCATTGATGCTTGCGCTAACGCCGGTTTGCGTCCTTGTGTGACACATGATCTGTCTTCGCTGCGCACCATCACCTCAACCGGGTCAACCTTGGTGGCTGAATCCTTCGACTGGGTTTACGCCAACATCAAAACCGATGTGCATCTCGCCTCAATCTCGGGTGGCACTGACCTGTGCGGCTGCCTGGTAGGCGGCGACCCGACAGCACCGGTGATACGCGGTGAGATCCAATGTGCCGGGCTTGGCATGGACATTGATGTGGTTGACGACTCCGGACGGGGTTTGGCACCCGGCACAGAGGGAGAGTTGGTGTGTCGTAACCCGTTCCCGTCGATGCCGCTTCGTTTCTGGGATGATCCCGGCGATGTCCGTTATCGGGCCGCCTATTTCGAGCGGATCGCTGGCATGTGGCATCACGGCGACTTCGCGTCCAAGACCTCCTCAGGGGGTTTTGTGATCTCGGGCCGTAGCGATGCCACTCTCAACCCCGGCGGGGTTCGCATCGGCACCGCTGAGATCTACCGCCGTGTGGACACCATGCCCGAAGTGACTGAGAGTATCGCCGTGGGTCAGCCTGACGGTGGCGACACGCGCATAGTGCTGTTCGTGAAGATGACATCGGGCCATGAACTGACCGACGAGCTTCGAGCTGTGATCCGGTCGCGGATCCGTGCCGAACTCTCGCCGCGCCATGTGCCTGCGGTGATCGCAGCCGTTGACGACATTCCACGCACCCGTTCAGGCAAGATCACCGAAACCGCTGTGCGCAACGTGATCTGCAACAGGCCGGTTCATAACATTGAAGCTCTGGCCAACCCTGAAGCATTAGCGCACTTCCGCGACCGGCCAGAACTAGCCCAATAGTTCGAGCGGGCAGACTCGCAGCGAAGCTCGCAGTCAGCAGAGTGCATAGAAAGCACTCAATACTTTGGCTGTTTCGGCTGTGGCAGGGCTATCGTGACGCGCGTGGCGAAGGAGGCGACGCAAGAGCCGACAGGTGAGCAGACGCACGTTGAATGGCTGAGCCGCAAACCTCGACTCAGCCGTCCCACTCTGATAGCCGCTTTTGAGGGCTGGAACGACGCTGGCGATGCCGCCAGCACAGCAGCCGCGCACTTGGCGGACAGTTGGAAATGTCAGCCGTTGGCGATGATCGACCCTGAGCCGTTCTTTGATTTCACCGCTGTGCGGCCCACTGTGCGCCTCGACGAGAGTAGAGTTCGCAACATTGACTGGCCAGTCAACAAGCTGCTGGCCGCTCGACTTGACAGCAAACAAGACAGCAACGGCAGCGGCAACGATGCTCTGGTTTTGATAGGCACCGAGCCACAGTTGCGGTGGCGCACCTTCACACGACAGGTGGTGTCAATGGCCGAACTGCTTGGCGTGGAGCAGGTAATCACCCTGGGTGCGCTGCTTGCCGAGGTGCCTCACAGCCGCGACGTAGAGGTTTACGGCTCCACCGAGGATCAGGAGTTGCAGCAGACTCTTGGTTTGACCCCCTCTCGTTATGAGGGACCCACCGGCATCGTGGGTGTCTTGTCGGCGGCCTGCAGCGATGCTGGCTTCAGCACCACCTCGTTCTGGTCGGCGGTTCCTTCGTATATGCCAGCCGCGCCGTCACCTAAAGCAGCGCTGGCTTTGATCAACCGGGTGTGCGCCGTGATGAGAGCGCCAGTACCAACCAGCGAACTTGAGCAGCGTGCCAAGCTCTACGAACAAGAAATCACCCGGATCGTGGCCGAAGACGACGATACCGCAGAGTATGTGGCCCGCCTTGAGAACGCCTGGGACAACCGCGACCCTCACAACAACGATGCCTCCGCCGATGCTGCAGAACTCAGCGACAACCCGGAGTTGCTTGTGGCTGAGGTAGAGAAGTTCCTGCGAGACGGCAGCTAGCGCACCGCGTAAAACCCAAAGCAGGAGTCAGCTCTCTCAGGTAGGCTCACCAGCATGATGCTGTTTCACAAGCAGCATCTGCAAACAACCATCAAAACCAGCCACTAAAAGTGGGCTGCCTTGAAAGGAAAACCATGAAACTGGTCAGGCTTATCGCCCTAGTTGCCGCTTTCGCGTTCGTCGCGGCTGCCTGCACCGAAGATGACAGTGACACAACTGCTGAGGCCCCTGTCACAACCGTCGCTGCTGATAACGAAATGACCGAGCAGGCTGAGCCTGCCGACGACGGTGACGATGCAAGCAGCGCAGCCACGATGGCAGATGACGCGACTTCAAGTGAAACATCTGAAGAGGCCATGACACCTGCGTCTGATTCGGGTATGGCTGTGAGTGATTTGTCGTTGGATGGTTTCACGGTTGGTGTGGCTGTGGTTGGTACTCAGCATTTCTGGGATCGTG
>JAPYNU010000031.1 GCA_028283245.1 Candidatus Aldehydirespirator catecholifindens
GTTCATAGGTGCAGTTGAGGAGGAATGATGCTGGAGTACAAGGGCTATGTGGGAGAGGTCGTATACGACGATGAATCTGGGCTGCTGCACGCCTCGGTCATCAACAGCGGCCCCTACCCTGTTGCGACTGCTGAGTCGTTTGATGCATCAGGCATCAGCAGAGAGTTCCAAATTTCGATAGATGTATATCTTGAAGGCTGTGCAGAGCTTGGCATTGATCCTGTTGCGCCTTCAGATTTGCCACATATGTCACTGAAGACCAGCGCAACTTACGCAACTTAACCGTACCGGGAACCGCCGAGCGGTAACGCCCACAACATAAGTGGGTCATGGGATTAGCAGGATCTTGCCTGCGAGGCTGCGGCCTTGCAGCAGGCGATGAGCTTCGGCTGCTTCCACTAGGGGCAACCGAGCCGCGATCCGCACATCCAGGCGACCCTCAACAATCCAGGCAAACATTTCAGCGGTGCGTGACTCAAGTTCTTCTCGGCTAGCTAAAAAATCCCAGAGTTTCGGTCGGGTCAGCCACAAAGATTTGCCCATTAGATGCAGCGGAGCTTTCGGTTCCACAGCGCCTGAAGCATTGCCAAAGGTCACCATCGCGCCCCGTGGGCGCAGCAGTCTGAGACTGTTGTCATAGACGGCTGCCCCCACCCCGTCATAAACCACGTCAACAGCATCCGCCCCTACCGCAGCCTCAACTCCGGCCACAAGGTCGGTGGTTGTGTAGTTAACAACATGGTCGGCACCAGCGCTTAGAGCCAACTCAACTTTGGCATCGGAACCTACCGCAGCCACCACCTCGGCGCCACGGATTTTGGCCATCTGCACGATCAAACGTCCCGTGCCTCCAGCACCAGCATGAACTAGGCAACGGTCACCGGGCTTTAGCGGCGGGCAGTCGGTTACCAGATAATGGGCGGTAAGCCCTTGCACGCCGACCGCCGCTGCGGTTTCGAGATCCACCCCGTCGGGAACCTTGTATGCCGCTGAGGCGTTTATCGCCAGCCGCTGCACATACGAGCCTGAGGCACCAGCCCAACCCACACGGTCACCAGGCTCAAAGTCGCTAACCCCCAGGCCGACTCGCAGCACCGTGCCAGCACCCTCCTGACCGAGCACCAGCGGCAGCGCCATGTCATATAAACCCGAACGGTGATAGGTATCGATGAAGTTGACTCCGACGGTGGCCACTTGCACTGTGATCTGGCCTTCGCTTGGGGTCGGGTCACCCAACTGCACCAACTGCATCACTTCAGGCTCGCCGACTTCGGTGATCTGAATACCGGTGTTGGGTGTGTTTAGGTGCGTGGTCATGGTGATCTTTCCTCTGGCGGGTTAGAAGCCAGTTTGGGTGCCGGATTGGAGGCCGGATCGGGAGCCGCGATGGAGGTTACATCGGGCGACGCAACCTCGGCTGTTGCTAGGTAGGCGCTTTGAAGCCGGTCAGGCTGATCCTGGATTTGTGAAGCTGAGCCTCTCAGAACTACTTGTCCCCGCGCTATCACGACAGCGTTGTTGGCCGCAGCGAGTGCTCGTTCGGTGAACTGCTCCACGAGCAGCAGCCCTATACCATCGGTGGTCATCTGCTTCAGGGCCACCATCATCCGGTCGATGACAGCAGGTGCCAGCCCCAGCGACAACTCGTCAATCATCAGCACCCGAGGGGGTCGCAGCACTGCCCGACCTAGCACGACCATTTGCTGTTCTCCTCCAGACAGGCATCCGGCAGCTACTGACCTACGAACTCGTAACTCTGGGAAGAGGTCAAAGGCGAGTTGGAGATGTTCGGGGCTAGCAGCCACAAGAAAGTTCTCCTCAACGGTCAGGCTCGGGAACACGGTCCGTCCCTGCTGAACATAAGCCAGCCCCGCCTTGACACGATTCCTGCGTGACGACCGGGTGATGTCAATGCCGTTTAGCAGCACACGGCCACCGCTGGCGGGTATCACGCCGCTGATGCCGTCAAGCAGAGTTGACTTTCCCGCACCGTTGGCCCCCAACAGTACTGTGACTTCTCCGGGTGCTACCGAAAGATCCACTTCACGAACCACAGCTTGGCCGAGTCGATCCACTCGCAGGCTCTCGACTACTAGTCCCTCATCGCCGAGCTTGGCAGCACCGAATCCCTTATCGCCTAGTCCCTTATCGCCTAGTTTGGCAGCAGCGAGCGTTTCGGTGTCAGCGCTGGTGTTCCTCGGCTCGGTGTTCTCTAGGGGAACCCGTTTGTGCTTGATCATGTTGAGGTTCCCAAGTAAGCGGCCACCACCCGGGGATCTTCGAGCACATCCTGAGGGGAACCAGTGGCGATCAGTTTGCCGAAGTCGAGCACAGCAACCGAGTCACACAGCGAAACCACCGCTTCCATGTCATGCTCAATGAACAGCACGGTCACCCCCAAATGAGCTACTGCATAGGTGAGTGCATTGATGAACCGCTCGCGGTCTGGGCCAGCGAGTCCGGCTGTTGGTTCGTCGAGCAGCGCAACCTTTGGGTTCGAGATCAGAGCGCCGCACACCTCCAAAATCCGACGAGAGCCCACATCAAGTGCCGTGATCGGAGTGCTGGCCGGTGGCAGTGAGAACCATTCAAGGATCTCGGCGAACGATGCAGCTTCGGTGAGCGATGCAGCCTCGGCGAACGATGCAGCTTCAGCGATGGAGGCTAGGTCGAGATAGCCGCCTACGGTCAAGTCTCGTGGCGTGTGGCCATGCTGGAAAGTCCGTCTCAACCCTCGGAGGGCTCGCTTACGGGGAGACAGAGCGGTGATGTCTTCACCATCTAGGAGTATGTGTCCTTCATGGTTGGGCAAGAACCCGCTGAGTGCATCCACAAGGGTTGATTTGCCTGCTCCGTTCGGACCGATCAGCCCGAAGAAGCTGCCCTCGGGAATCGCCAGGCTGATTTCGTCAAGCGCCTTAACCATTCCGTAAGAAACCGATATGTTCTTGATTTCAAGGACGGGCGCGGTGGCTGCTGTTGGGCTGCGCTCAAATGGCCCAGACTGGATCATTGCGGGTGGGGCTTCATCATCGTGGCTGGTCTGACTTAGATAAAGAAGTTTCTTGCTCACTGCTCTCAGCGCTGCCGACAGGCCGCCCTCGCCACGGCTCAAAGCGATTATTCCTCCGACAGCGAACAGCATTGGTGAGATGTCTCGCGGCAGGCCAATGTCGCTTAAGAAGTTCGGTATGAGCTGGCCGAACAGTCCGGTGAAAACGGCACCCTCAAAATGTCCAGCACCGAACATGAGTGCTGATGTGAGGATGGTCATTGATTCGATTGGCTGGAAACTCGCTCCGCTCACGATCCCGTTAAGTGCCAGAAGCAATGCTCCACCGATCCCGGCGATGGCCGCGCTGACAGCGAACGCAGAGAGCTTGGTTACCACAACGCTTCGCCCCATCGCTGCGGTCGCCCGCTCACTGTGACGCACCGAGAACCACCAACGGCCTGTTCGACTGCGACGCAGCGCAGTAACCGCCACTGCGATCAGCCCGAGCGTGAAAGCACAGAATAGGAAGTATCCCGAGTCGCTGTAAGCAAAGCCGGGCGGCTTGACTCGGTTTCCTTCGATAAGGCCGGGAAACCCGTCAGCGAATATGACCCTAGCCACCGCCACACTGAACATCAGCGTGAAGACAGCGAGGTTCTGCCCACGCAATCTCAGAGCGGGAATACCGATTATGACACCGGCAATAAACGGTGCCAGCGCCGCAAAAGGCAGCATGGCTAGGAAGGGAAGGTTGGTCTTTAGATTGAGCCAACCGACGGTCCATGCGCCGATCCCCGCGAATGTCATCTGACACAGCGACAGCAGTCCAGCATTGTCGTAGATGACCCCCACGCTGACGGCGACAACTGCGGTGATGACGGCGCTGGTCAACAAAAAAGCCAGAACGGACCCGCTAACTGCGACACAGTCGCCACTATTGCCAGATATGCCGCTGTTGCGGCGAGGTCACCGTGGCGCATCCCATACCTGGTGACGCTGAGTCCAAAATAAAACGACTGCTGCGATTAGGAACGGCACAGCACCGCGATATTCTGCCCAACTTTCACGGTAAGACGAGACCGATTCGATTACTCCGACACCGATCCCCCCAACAAAAGCTAAGGTCAGGCTACGGAACGCTCCGATCAGGGCGGCAGCCATGGCACCGAATACGAGCAAGCCGAGACTTGAGAAACTGCCTGGAAGGTTCGACGCAACGACGAGTTGTCCGGCACTAGACACGAGCCCTGTGAACCCCCAAACGAGTGCAGTTCGGGTGAACAGCGGCACTCCCAGAAGTTCCGCAACGACAGGGCGCTCTGAGATAGCTCGCACCTGCACCCCGATTCTTGTGGAACTGAGAACCCAACTCATAACCAGCACTGTTGTGATTGCGATGGCAAGCACGATCAATGTTGCAGCCGTGACCACAACACCCCCGACCGTTACCGATACCCCTGGCAGGATCACAGGAACGGCTCGCGGTGTGTCTCCGAAAAAGCGGAATCCCGCTGCGAAGAGCCCCACTGTGACAGCGATCATTGCTGCCGTGCGAACAGCTACTCCGGCTTCGCTGAACAGGCCAGCGAACAGCAGTCCGATCAACATAGACAAAGACGACGAGAGCGCGATTCCGGCCAGAGTCGCCCACAGCAAACCGCTGCCTCTTTCTACGCCGATCGCGGTCACATATGCGCCGACTACTGCCTGACTGAAGTTCACCACGCTGGCCATCCTGTGCAGGACGACGATGCTCACTCCGAGGATCGCATAGGCACCACCGGCAGCCAGACCCGCGACCACAAGAGTGAGCATCGCCTGCCCTAGAGGTCAGCTAGCTGCCAATGAACAATTAGCGCCATCAGCTGGGAAGGATTACCCAATCGTCGGTTGCAGTGACCCATTGCCCGTCACGAAGCTCAACGAACTTCGAGGCCTAGTTGGGAGCGTGTGCGTCAGCTATGCCGAACGTGTAGGGCGTTCCGAGCAGAGGGGTCTCATATGGTTGCAGGTTGCGCATGGCCTCCGCCACAGACTCACGGGTGATCTCTCCCTCAATCCCAAGTAACGCTTCAGCGAAGATGGTCCCAGCCAGATAACCGCCCTGCGCGAAAGATGTGAGCGGCACACCGGCGCTGGTCATCAGAGCCTTCCAGTCGTCCAAATCTGGAGAATCCGAACCGTAAGGCTCGAACTCCGAGTTGGCTTGCAGCCCGTTGCCAGCTCTGCCCAACTGCTGAGCTACGGCATCGGTGTAATACGAGGTGAGCCCGATCCAGACGATGTCGTTCAAGTCCTGCGCATCAATGGTCCGCCCGACGGCCAGGGCGTGCGGTTCGACACCGTCAACGATGACTGCTTCACAGCCCGCGTCCCTGGCCTGCAGCATCAGCGGAGTGGGATCATCTTCTAACGTGGCCGCCTTGACTCGGAATGTCAGAGACTTCCCGGTGAGCGAACTGACGTTGCCGACCCGGATCGGTTCTCCGTTCGCTACGGCGGGTGCGGGTTCAGGCTCGTCAGAGGCGGCCGCAGCCTCGTTACTGTCAGCATCCTCCGATGGCATCGAATCCTCGGGATTTTCTGGTGCCATGTTTGAGGAGTCAGGTGTCTCGTCAGGCGAGTCGTCACCTGTTGCGGCGGTTTCCTCTTCTTCAGGCGGCTCAGACACCTCCGATGTCTCGCCGTTCGCAGTAGCGGGGCTTGCGTCTCCTACTGGAGAACTGTCCTCGTTGTCATCGCTGCACGATGCGGCGAGCAACACGAGCGCAAGTGATAACGCCAGTGCCTCACGCAGTCTGGATCGAGAACCGTGTTTCATTGTTGTCCCTCCTTCAGGGGTGTGCCGATGAGCGCGAACCGCTAGATCTCGCAATGGGGTCAAGGTGAAGTTCGGTCAAGGGGGTGGGGTGCCGTGTGTGACGTGTGACGGTTTGGAACAGTTCATTTCGCAGCCTTCAGTGGTGATCTTTTGGTGCCTGCAACATGGACACCGCCAGCCGGAACGACCGCCACTTCATGCCACAGTCGCAGCTCAATCTGAGAGTCCATGTCAGCGACCATCGTTAGGAACGAGTTGAAGATGGCGAGATGAGTGGGATGGGTTTTCGACCAGTCCTCAAGCGACTCAAGGTCATGGAACCAGCCCACGAAGCTGGTGGACTCAAGATCTTCTCCGTCGATAGTTTGTTCTCGGAGGAACCGGCTGGATATGCAGCCCGTCTCTGGATGTTCGGCGAGGAAGTCGATACCGGCGCTGAGGTTGGGTTCGACATCGTTGAAATAGAGGCTGCGCTCGCGGCTGTTGCAGTGTTCCCAGATCTGACCCGACCGGATCAGGCAGAGGTTGCCCGGCAGCGGATCTGCTGGCGCGGATGCCAGTGGCGAGTCGGCGCTCGCTGAAATCCGGTCACGAGCGCTGCCCCAATACTCATGAATGTCGGTGAAACCGGCGGCCACTAGGTTGCGTATGCCGGGGGTGGTCTCAGGCGTTGAGTGAAGCGTTTCCCAATGATCAGCCGGGATGACAGCAGTCTCTGACAGAACTCCTGGTCGCTTTAGAGCCTGCGATCGCTGGCACCACCGAATCTGCAATTCTGGGTCTGTCCAATATCCGAGAAACACCGTCGTGTATTCGTCAGAGTTGACGAGCCGGGCTCGTTCAAGGTGATCGGGAGCATCAACACCGCTGGTCAGTTCTGCTTTCAGCTCTGCGACTGTTCCGGTATCAGCTGTTGGGTGTCGCTGTTGGGTGGCTCGTGGAACATGATCATTGAGAATGCGGTGCGTTCAGGCAGATCAACAGCACTCCAAGCTGGAACATTGGGCTCGTGACCCTCGGGTCGGTTTGCGGCCATGATGCTTCTCCTCCTTCTCGCCGTTGATGCTCAGTCGCTCGGTGGCTCTGGTGCGCCAGCGTGGGTAGCCATAGAAGCAACAGCAGGCGCCAAAGATCCCGGCTCTTCAATCACCTCCACGGCAGACTGGGGCCGCTTGTCGAACAACAGTCGGGTGGCGTCGGGTCGGGAATAGTGTCCGCTGGGGTCGGCTGCCATCTTTGATATGGCGATCAGCGACAGGTCGATTTCGGCGTAGACGAGGCCCTCGGTGTGCTCGTCAAGTAGCTCTGAAATGATCATGCCGTCGGGGCCGTAGACGCGACTGCAACCGCCTCCTCCGCCGCCGAGTAGAGCCTCGTGTTGTTCGTTGTCGCAGAACAGTTCCACGCCTTGAGGCCCTGTAACGGTCGTGGCTGCTAGCGCAAAGTTCGAGCCTTCTACTGCGTAGATCTGGGTGGCGTTCATGTTGACCTCAATCCCGAGAGCGTGAGCACCGCCGCGGTATAAACAAAACGACGGCCAACTAGCCACATGCACCTGCTCCCCTTGGCTGTACATGGCGAACTTTGACAGCGGCTGCAGATGCTCCCAGCAGTTGAGCGCTCCGAGCCGGCCGATGCCTGAAACGTCAAGTACATGCAGATGACTGCCGTCACCTTCGCCGAACATGGCCCGCTCCACATGAGTTGGCTTGAGCTTGCGGCGGGTGAACAGCACCTCGCCAGCAGCGCCGAAGATGAACTGCGACATGTAAAGCGAGCCGTAGTCCTTCTCGCTGGCACCCATCACAACCACGATCTCGTTATCAGCAGCGGCTTGAGCGATGCGGTTGAACCGTGCATCACCAACCACGATCGAGTTGGCGTGGTATTGCGGCACGAACCTCATACCTAGCGCTTGGGCATCAAGCCACAGAAAGTGTGCATACCCAGGTATCCACAACTCTGGGAAGGCAATCAGCCGCGCCCCATTGGACGCAGCTTCAGCAATCAGCGCAACCGTCTTCTCGATTCCGGCATCTGCGTCTAGCCAGCATGGCTCAGCCTGCACTGTGGCCACTTTGTAAGGTCCGTCGGTAGTCACATCAACTCCCTCTCGTATCGAAGTCCGGCAAAGATCCAGCCCCTTTAGCTGTTGCCTTTAAACGTAGAGAGTTGAAGGGGCGGGACTCTTCCCTGAGAGCGTGTAATCTTTTGTCTGTCAGTGCATTTACGAGCGCCTAAATGGGGAGGCCATGAGCATTGCGGTGACCACCGACGCAGTATCGGCTAAGGAGCGCTTCGACTTCTGGCACGAAGTGATATGCACCGCTTTCGTACGTCTTGAAGCTGAAACGCTGCCGTCAGAGCAGCCGTTTGAGGCTGAGATCGCCAGATCCGATTTTGGGCCTTTGACGCTGAGTCGTGTGCAAGCCCAGCCTCATGCAGTGCAACGCTCAACTCAACTTATAAGCGCTGAGCCTCGTGACGAAGTGCTCGTCTCGGTGCAGTTGCGCGGCAATGCAGTCATACAACAAGACGACCGACAGGCAGTTCTCAATCCAGGCGACTTCGCCATGTATGACACTAGTCGCCCTTACGAACTCATCATGCGTGAACAGTTCGAGATGCTTGTTTTTCAGTTCGACCGCAAGTTTCTGATGGAGCGCTGCCCTTCACCCGAGCGGCTAACAGCGGTGCGTGTCTCCAATGACACCACCGTAACAGCACCAGTGTCGGCGTTTTTGCGGTCGCTGGAACCCTTGGCGCTAGGAGAAGACAACGCTGTGTCGCGCCAGTTGGCTGCCAGCGCACTTGATCTGCTCGGAGTGGCGCTCGCCGCCCGTTTTGGTGCTGAAGCAAGCCCCAACGCCGTGCGCACTGAACACTTCCTGAGGGCTTGCACCTACGTGAACTCCTATGCATCGAATCCCGACTTAACTCCGGCACGAATCGCCTTATCCACCGGAGTGTCGCTGCGCCACCTCCACGCGGTTTTCAAAGATCACGGTCTGACGGTGAACGAGTATCTGATCAAACGTCGGCTGGCTCGCTGCATGGACGACTTGCTCAGCCCAAGAGCCGCGGCCTGCACCATAACCGAGATCGCCCTCAGCAACGGTTTCAAGACCTCAGCGCACTTCTCTCGTCGTTTCGTTGAGGCGTATGGCCGGTCTCCGAGCGAGGTTCGTCGCAGCGGGCTGCCCAGTCGTGAGTGAAGCAGTTCTTCAGCAACTGCCAGGCGGTGGCTCACTTACAGGTTGCTTACAGGTTGCGCGACCCGAAGCGCTCAGGGGTTTTGCTCGTCTTGGATCGGGTTGCGGAGGGTCCCGATCTCAGGGACGGTTACCTCAACCACATCGCCGGGTTTGAGCCATATCGGCGGGTCGAAGCGGGCACCGGCACCGGTGGGAGTGCCGGTGAAGATCACATCTCCGGCTTGCAGGCCGATAAACGTGGACAGGTAATGAACCTGGTATTCGATACTGAAAGCCATGTTGGCGACTCGGTCGTCTTGGCGTAGTTCGCCGTTGACTCGTGTCGTGAGATGCAAGCCACCGAAACCGCTGTTTTTGTCGATTGCGTTTTTTCCTCCCATTTCGTGCTTCCCGTCGGTCTCGCTGATCTCGTCGAGGGTCACTAGCCAGGGGCCGATTGATCCGCTGTGATGCCAGTTCTTGCCCTGGGTGACGTTGAATCGACCGTGGCGCACCCAGTCCCGCACGGTGCCCTCGTTGCCGAGACTCAACCCAGCGATATGGCTGCGAGCATCCTCCAAAGGGATGCGACGCCCGCCGGCGCCGATCACCACTACGATCTCGCCTTCGTAGTCGAGTTGCTCTGATTCGCCGGGGCGCAGTAGTGCCTGCTCATGGCCGACCAGCGTTTCACTGAAGCGCACAAACACGCTGGGGTAGGCATCCGCAGGGCTTTCGGCGTATTCGCCTGCACGGCCTCCGTAGTTCACCCCTATGCAGAAGATCTTTGGGGGGCGAGGCAGGAGACGCTCGAAGGTGATCGCCTTGAGTGCGTGGTCAGCCCTGTCGGCGTTTCGTGCCGCGTGGCGGGCTTCGTCGAGGCGGCCTTGAGCGAGCAGGTCGCTAAGGTCAGCAACACCTTCAAGACGTGTAGCTAGGTCAACAACCCCGCTGCCGTCGCTGTTAAGCACTCCGAACGATGCCACGCCCGCAACGCTGTAGCTGAGCAAGCGCATCCGTCACTCCTTAAGCGATTTGTCGAACTGGGCTAGGTCATCTCCAACCCTACAATCAAGACTGGAGCAAAGTTATGCCGCACATAATCATTGAGCACTCAGCTAATTTGACTGAACTGACCAACCTGCAAGCTTTGGTGGAGGCCGTGCATCAAACTGCTTTGCGCTCTGGCCTAGCCGAAGTGTCGGCGTTACGCACTCGAGCAGCCCCCCGCTGCCATTACGTCATTGCTGACGATGACCGTAGCTACGGCTTTGTGGCTATTTATGCCCGCATGTCCCCGGCCCCAAGCCGTGATCCCGAAGCGATCAGGAAGTTTCTCAGCGACCTAATCAACACGGTAGATGAAGTGCTGGCACCGCTTCGCAGCACCAATCCCGTGGCCATCAGCGCTGAGGCTCAGATGATCGACCCAGATATGCGTCTCAACCTCAACCATATTCACAGCCATCTCTCGGAGTCCGAAAACACCTGAGAGCCCACCTGTTTGCCATCCTAAGGATCAAAACCTGGCATTACGCAAGATTTTGATACTCTAAAAGGCATGGCAAGAGTTGGTGTAGCACCGAGCGAGTTGGCCGACTGGCTAATCGGCCAAGGCCTTCACTTCATCACGACGGTCGATGCCGCCGAGGTGCTCGGGGTAGATGTCACGTCGGTGCCTGCTAGTCTTGAACGTCCCCGCAAGGCGGGCAAGCTGGTATCGGTGACCAAGCAGGGCTGGGTGCCGGTACCGCCCGAGTTTCGTAGCGTCGGCGCGCCGCCTGCAGGCCACTTCATTCATCCGCTGATGGAGCACCTCGGCCACTCCTACTACGTCGGCTTCCTCTCCGCCGCAGCCGTTCTGGGTGCCTCACATCAGGCACCGATGGTGTTCCAGGTTGTGACACCGGCCAGGCTGCGGAGGCGCAAGATCGGTCGGAGTTGCATTCACTTCATCCAGCGTGCCGCTGCGGTCAAGCGCCCTCGCCAGCAGCACAGAGTACCGACTGGTCGGATTTGGGTGTCAACTCCCGAAGTAACTGTGTTCGATCTGGTTGACTCACCGCAGGATGGCGCGGGGCTCTCGAATGTCGCAACCGTTGCTGGCTACCTACTCATGGACGGTCGCCTTGATCCTGTTGCACTGGCGTCAATCGGAGCGCATTACCCGGTATTGACGGCCCAGAGGTGCGGGTATCTTATCGACTTCATGGTTGCCGAGACCGGTGTCCAATTCGACACTGAGCCTCTGCGTTCTGTAGTCGCTGGTTGTCGCTACCGTCTTCTGGCCGCTGGTGGAGGTGACGGCCACCGCAACACTCGCTGGCATATGGTGGTCAACAGCGAGATTGAGCACGACCTGTGATCACAGAGGCCGACATCGCCCATTGGCGTCATCATGCCCCATGGCCGACCTCCGAGCAGATCGAGCAGGATCTGGTCTTGTCTCGGTTGATCGTTGAGATTGCTAGCCATCCCTTACTTAACGGTGAACTCGTTTTCCGCGGTGGAACCTGCCTTCACAAGTTGTGGCTAAGAAGGCCGTGGCGTTACAGCGAGGATCTCGACTATGTCCGACGGACTTCTGGTGGCGTAGGCAAGATTTTTGACGCAATACGTGAAATCGCTGCGATCGTGGGCTTCGATCGTGGGCTTCGATCGTGTGCATACCGATGTACGCCAGCATCCAAAGGCCAGGCTCGACTCGACTTTCGTTGCGGGTGGACGGATGCGGGTCAAGATCGAGTTGAACACATCCGAACGCTCACCGGCGCGCCCGATCGTCTTCAAGGCTTTCGATGTGGACAGCCTCTGGTTCACTGGCACCGCCGATGTGCCCACCTACGCACTCGAAGAATTGGCCGCTACGAAGATACGGGCAGTGTTCCAGCGAAAGAAGGGAAGGGACCTCTTCGATCTGTGGCTCGCAGTCACTCAGGGAGGCGCGTCACCAACGGAAATAGCATCGTGTTTCAGCTCGTACCGGCCAGATGGTTGGACACCCGCTCGAGCCGCCGCCAATCTTGAGGCGAAGTTAGAAGATCGAGAGTTCGCCGCGGATGTCGAGCGGCTTGTGCTTGACTGGCCCCACGATTATTCAGTGTCAACAGCAGCTCAGTTGGCCCGAACCGTCTTTGATGAGATCGAAAGCCAAAGCTAGAAAGTCCAGATGCCTAGCGATTAGTCGCGGCTGTCAGGGGTGAGCCCTTCATCTGTTGGATCGAAGGTGTAGATAAGGCTCTTCGCCTCGCGCACGCCTGACAGCGTGATTGATCCGCGGTCAGTCGGCTGTAGCTGCTTGAGGGGGTCAAGAAACACTCGTATGGTTGGTTGTGTGTCTCCACTTTTCTCCATGTTGGACACCACCACCAAGAAGAAATTAGGTGTGGAGAGCGCTCGCTTCACTTCGGAGTTTGTCAGTGTCACCTGTTCGGGTTCTTTGCCAGCGTGAACTTTCAGTTCGTAGTAGCGCCCGAGTTCATCAACCGCGTCGGCACCCACGCCGCGCTGGGTGCGTAGGTCAACAATTTCGTCGCTATTGCCTACTAACACTCGTCGCAGTAGTTCAAGTCCTTTGTTCTCTAGTTCTACGGGGGTATAGGAGGGTGGAGGAGTCCTGCTCTGTGCTGCTATCGACTCAGACCTCGGAGTGCTGAGGGCAGAAGACCGCCCTGAGTCAGACCGCCCTGAGTCGCTACCGGCAGGACTGTGCGCCCCTTCAGTTCTGCGTCCTGCTGGGTCGACGAGCGCGAGAGACCCAGGATCATGGAGAACTCGCGGAGCGGCTGGTGTATGAGACTGCCTCAGCGGTTCTCGCCCGCTGGTAGAGGTTTCAGAACGCTTAGCATTGCCGACCGAGCGGCTGGCACGGTTTGTAGGCGAGTCGTGTCTTCCGGCTGTGCTTTCTTGAAACTCGGCTAGGCGGTCTTCCATTTCCGCCTCCTCGCGTGCTTGGCGCTCGTTGGCAAGTTCAAGCTTTTGTGCTTTGATCCCATCATGGGCTTTTTGGTACGCGGCGAGCCACGCATATGCAACTTCCCGTCGTTTGTTCTGGAATAAAGCGGCGATCGCTCTGCCTCCGCCGTCTTCTCGTGCCAGCACATCGTGATGTCTGACAAAAACCGTGGCTGTTTCTGAGTCGACCGTGGCATTCACGTCACACATTTGGATATTCCCTGGGGTCAGGATTACTTTGAGCGCTAATGATTGATGCACTTTGACGGAGTAGGCTTCCAGGCTGTTCCACTTGTCGATAGTGAGACCTTCAGCAAGTTCTGGGTCGTTGCGTTGGAGATCTTCGCGCAGGTGGCCGATAGTTTGTTGGAAAAGAGCAGTCACGGAGTTGCAGTCCTGAGCAAGTTCGGGATCAATTACTAGGGTGTCTTCAACCCTGATCTCAGCAACTCGCAGAGGGTAAAGCAGAGAACGAAATTGCTCAAACTCGCCGCCAGGCTTCCAGATCGGGAGCGCGTCTCCTAGACCTGCTTCAAGGACTGGGTCGTCAGTGACGTATACGGGCCTTTTTCGCTCCCATCCTGTTGTCGTCCACAGAGCCAGACTCGTCAGTTTGTGTTGCTCCAACGTGTCTCCATCTGCGAGTCTTGTGCCAAGCACACGCAACGATTCAAGAATTATTGTTTCCTCTGTAGTATCTGGCGCATCATTGCGACGCCTTGAAATTTCTCGAAGCACCTCCACACAGTCTGCGGCAGATGGAGTCTTCAACTCGAGCTCCCGCCACAATGCTGCACACACATTTTTGTCGGGGGCGAACGGGCGACGGTCTCCGAAGATGGGCGGTCCCCCAAACACCTCCTGAGGAGGTAGCCAGCCTTGCTTTGTGAGCAAGAGCTTGTGTTGCTTAAATTTGTGTTGCAATTCACTTGTGGTCAGGGTGGAGTCGTCGTCATGGTCGGAGAGGCTTCGTGCCAGAGCCTGGTAGATAAGGGCTGTCTCTTCAATTTGCAGGTTGTCTGGCGATGCCTCTCCTGCAGTTGCTGTTTGTCGGAGTTCTTGAAGCTGCTTGATGAGTTCGGATTGGCTGGGATTAGTTGAGACCCCGAGAGCTTCTAAGAGCGCTCGACGACCTGGTGGAGTCGCATGGACAAGTTCCGTGTGCAGATAGTCCGGTGAGTCGGTGCCGTAGATCGCCTCGTTGCCCGGTGTGCGGACTCGCAAGTCGGCGGGCTTGCGTGCTGTGCCGCTCTCATCGTCAAGCCAAGCGATCTCTTTGGCGTGTGCCAGCCAGAAGGCATCGGTAATCCCTTTCGGATTCCATTTATAGCGGGCATCAGCGGCTTTGACTTCAGCAAAATCGCTCAAGCGACTTTCCCATGCTCGAGCGAGCGTCCCAAGCAGTGCTTCAGCCCTTCTGCGGCGCTGCTTACTCTTGCTCTCTCTAGCGATGTCTGTGATTACCGCATGCAGGTCGGGGCTGTCATGGTCATCCAGCGTGTAGGTGGCACCCAGTTTGCTCATGGCTGTTTTGCGAGTCGCTGGCCCGTTGCTGACTTCTTTGGATAAACCTCGGTGACTGTCGTTGTAACGCTTTTGTTGCTGTGGGTGGGGTCGGAGTCTCGGCGCGGTTTCAGCACCTAACAGTCCTAGAAACTTGCGAGCCCCCAGTCCTTCGCGTCCAGTCGGTGAGCGGAGGGCTTGCGCGTAGTGGCTGCTCAGCCAAACAGGTCCCTTGGACTTGTCAGCTGCGTCGGCAAATCTCTGCTGGTCTGAAATGATCGCTTTCGGCAGGTAAGTGTCAACAGGCCGAGCCGAACCGGCTTTCTTTTGACCCTCGGCATCGTATGTGTACGACTTGAGGCGAACCGCATGACCAACCCGGGGTCCGAGTTTGTCGCGGTCTTTCTGAGGCAATCGCTCGAAAGCATCTCTGAGCGAACAGATTTGCTCGTCTGAGAGGGGCTCTTCAATGCAGTTCTGGGATTGCCCCGCTTGGGCGAGACGGCGCACTACGGCAACATCATCGGAATCGTCAAGCAAGGCACCACATTCCCGAAGCCATTCGAGAACCGCAGTAGCGTCATTCGTCTTGGCTAGGTGGGCCGGGTGCAACAGAACGGCGATGCCGAGTTGTTCGGCCAGCGGCACAGCCTCCGTAGACAAGACATCGGTGCCGTCCCTGGGCGGAGGGGGCAGCCGTCGACCGTCTTGAGCGATCACGCAAGGGAAGTCGTGCAGCCGCTCGTCTAGATCCTCTAGCCCCTCTCGGAGCGCTGCGGCGACGAGTGCAATGGTTGAGTTGACTGATCGGCTCTCATCGCTCAGCAAGTCAAGTGCTTTAGAGACACTGACCGGATGGGGAAGGTCGGCACCGTGATGTCGCCAGTCGTCAAGCACTGAGCGCCACCTCCCGGCTGGATCTCTGACACCGCTCGGCAGTGTTGCGTGAAGTCCGGTAAGTTGAGCTATCTAGCTATCGTCTAGCAGCCCCTCCAACGGCTGCGCCTCCACCGCAAGCTCCGAAAGTCCAACGCGCCCCTGACTAGGCACTGGGAATGTCAGACGGGAAGCCACCTCTTGCCTCGCCTGCTCGATGACGGCAGCTTCCAGTTCGGCGATCACACCCGAACCTGAAGCTGTCTCGTTCTCTTCGGATTGTGGCAGCGGTACTGCCTGCCAGGCAGTCTGAGGATCATGCTCAAAGAGGTCAAGCAACGCCTCCGACCACACCCCCACGACGAGCTTCACAAGTTCTTTGTTCCACGGGGTGTCGGCCACGCCTTCTCGGCTTGTGAGCGGATCAAACTGGGCATTCGCGAAGAACGGCAACCGCGTTTGGGCTACCGGCAGCCCTGCATAGATCAAGCCTGTCTTGCTCGGACTGCTTCGGACGGTCGCAGTATCGTCAGGCTCGGATTGTTTCGTCGGTCTCTCAGGATCCGCTATGGCAGCGCCTAGCGGGAACGCCAACGAGACTGGAGTAGTAGACCCGGTCGCCTTACGAGCACGCTCGGCATTCTCGGGAGAAGGCAGCTGGGAGCTGTAGACCGCCCATGAGCGCCCATCGGATGCTTCGACGCGCTCGCGCGACATAGCTATAGATTCTGGGCCGGTCACTGATTCTTTGTCTTGATGCCTTGACAGTTCAAGGAGGCGGATCGTGTCGCAGTCCGGATCAAGCGAGGTCACCCGGGTCACATGGCGCAGGAACAGAAGCGCCGAGTCATCCCAACGACTGAGCCACTGATCTAGTTCCGATGGCTGGAGCGTCCCGTCGGCCAGCGGAATGCGCAGCGTCGTCCACTCCGGCTGGCTGAACTCGGGTGGCAGGTCGGCTGGCGTAATCGGCGCAATAGTCGGATCGCCGATCTCTACGTGGTAAGGCGCGCAATGCAATTCGAATGTCCTCGACAACGACTGCAGGGTCGAAAGTCCAATACCGAAACGTCCAGTGGACGCTGCGTCGCCCGACTTGTTGGTCAGCCAGGGCATCGCAAACGCATGCACATCGCTAAGGCGCACCGGGTTGCCGTTGTGTGTCGCTAACAGATCGGCGTTCCGCAGCTGGATGAGCAATTCAGACGCTTTGACATCGTCGGCGTTCTGGATGATCTCAGCAAGGCCTTGAAGTCGATCGCTTGAAATCAAGGTTCCGCTGCTGCGCGCTGCGTAGATCATCTCCGCAGGTGCACCTGGGAGTTGCGTGGACAGTTTCCCGAGGTGCTGAATAGCCTCTTGGGCTTCCTTGGCGTTGACAGGCTCAAGGTCTGGCGGAACAGCCTTCTTGTCCCAAACCAGCTCGGCGGCCTTGCGGGCACGCGATATCGGGTCTGCGTTGATGTCTGAGTGTGGTTCCATAGATTGCTGCAGGCTCCGAACGACGGATTGGCATCCAAGCTTATGAAGATGCCGAGGCTAAAGCCGAACCTTGTCTGCTCACCGGGCACCGCATCTCAGGAGCCTCCGTGATGTCGCCCTTGGTGACATGTGTGCGGGGCTCAGACATGGGGTAGTCAGCCTGGAGTGTGCTCGCAGGGCAGGCAAGTTGGTATCGGTGACATCAAGGCAAGCTGAGCTGGCAATCTAAACTCTGCTGACCTGACAGCTCAGTGCAGATGCTTCCTGCCTTTTCAAGTGTTTGAATATAAATTTTATGTGTTGAGGGTTTTTTGTCATACCCCTTACATATACTGCTGTTCATGATTTTGGAAGACGCCCGACTGGCGACAGCAGCAGCCAAACGGATGCTTGCCACGGTGCGTGACGGTGCCGCGGATCTTGGCGAACTGCGAGAGGCGCTGGAGCAGTCGCAGGTGTTCATGGCAGCCGGCATGTAGGCCTCTATCGCTTCAACCAGCAGACTGCCAGTCCCAGCTAAGGCCAGAGACCCAGCCTCGGCAACACTTTGGTAGAGACATCAGCTCTGGTGCCGGTATTCGGGCCGAACTCATCCGAGATCCAGCCTCGGCAACACTTTGGTAGAGACTCTCCTCGGGCTGGCCGGAACGAGCATGCCAGCTCTGGGCGTTAGGGACAGACTTGGAGACGGTCACGGCGCAACTTGTCACCCTCACTCCGAGCTCAAACGTCAATTCGTGGATCAATCAAGAAATGCACGCTATGTAAATCAATCAGAAAATGTATGCTATGTAAACCAATCAATAAATGCACACCGTGTAAGAACTGTGGCTCATCCGGCAAGAGTCTGGGCTGCTCATCACCATGCATCAATCAATAAATGCATGCTGTGTAAGAGCTGGGGCGCAGCATTTACCGGTCAACTCAAGAGAGCACAATGTCTTCTCAGTCATCACCCAGCTATTTTCCAGCGGAAAAGGTGCCGCCTGCGCCGTTTGTGCCGTCCTTCGGTGCCACGCCTCCGAGTTTTGTGGGACGAGATGCTCAGATAGCCGACGTTTGTGAGCGGCTTGATGGTGACCCGGCCGGAAGCGGCGGCGTTCAGGCGATCCTGGCACCACGCGGGATCGGCAAGACAGTAATGCTCAACGTTATTGAGAAGGCCGCTCGCTCCGAACGAGGCTGGATTGTGGTCGTTTCCGGCGGTTTCGGAAACCCTGTGGCGGAACTTCACAAGGCTGTCTGCAAGGCGCTTGCCGAAACAGGCGGCCAATCGGTATCGGACAGTCAGCGCCAAGTGACTGGTGTGAGCGCTGGCATCATGGGTGTTCATGCGGTCTTGTCACTTGCTCCCCAAGCATCGGTAAGGCGCACATCATGGGGTGAGGACTTGTTGGATGACCTTGAGCGGCTCGCAGAGGTAGCTGCTAAAAAGCACTCGCGTGTGTTGATAAGCATGGACGAACTGCACTCCGTTCCGCTGAGCAAAGCTCGACAGATCGGTGCCTGCCTTCAGCATGTCGTGAAGCGTCGTCGGCTGCCGGTTGTGTTCGTGGCTGCGGCTCTGCCGACCATAAGGGACACACTGCTCGCTGATCGGAGGTCTACGTTCATGCAGCGGCTCACGGTGCTCGAAGTTGGCAACCTCAACCGCACTGACGTACGCCGCGGGATTGCGGAACCGATCGCCAATCACGGATGCTCAATCTCTGAGGATGCATTGGACTTCGCAGTGTCCGTCGTCAGAGGCCACCCCTACATGCTCCAGGTGATGGGCGAACGTATGTGGCAGGCAGCTGACCATGGGCGGAGACCGATCACGATCACCGACGCGCAAACGGCGGCAGCAGGTGCCGAGACTTCTTTGGAGGACCACCTGTTCTTGCCCACATGGACTGAGTTGTCCGAAGGTGACAAGCGGATGCTGGCTGCAGTGGCGCTGTCTGTCGAGGATGCCCCTGTGGCCGCATTCGCAGGGGCAGCGGGCGGAGTGCCCACGGGAAGTATCGGCACGCACCGTCGCCGTTTGATCCTGTCGGGGATGATCCGCCCAGCGGGTCGAGGGCGTGTCACTTTGGCTCATCCCCAGATACGCGCCTGGTTACGACGCATGATCAGCGGCAGCAACGACGGTGACGGTGGCGGCGACGGGATCGTCGTTGTCATGGTTGCTCTCTTTCTAGTTTGTCTAGTGCAGCAACGACGGTGACGGTGGCGGCGACGGGATCGGTGTGTCGCGGCCTTTTTCGGATTAAGTACCTCACTCCTAGTGGCTCATGGGCAAGCTGGATTGGCCTCTAGCCTCGAAACCGATATCCACAGGAGACTTGCTATGACTACCGCAGCCAGCTTTGAAAAGAACCTCACCGATGCCAAGCAACACCTAGCACGCTTCAAGGCCGAGCCAGCGCTGCATTTGATCAACGGTGAGCCCACTGCGAGTGTTGCCGGTGAGATTTTCGCTAACCGTTCGCCTATTGACAACTCGCATCTTGGCGATGTGGCCTCTGGCACTGCACACGACATTGATGCCGCAGCGGCCGCCGCCCGCGACAGCTCCGAGCGTTGGCGCAACACTCCAGGCGAGCAGCGCAAACGCATCCTTCACAATGTGGCCGATGCTATTGAGGCTCGAGCCTCAGAGATCGCTGTGCTGGAATCGGTTGACACCGGCCAAGCGATCCGGTTCATGTCGGCCGCGGCTTTGCGCGGTGCCGAGAACTTCCGGTTCTTTGCCGACCGAGCCCCTACCGCCAGCGACGGTTTGGCGCTGCCGTCGGCTCACCATCTCAACTACACCAGCCGTCGAGCTATCGGTCCAGTGGGGGTGATCACGCCGTGGAACACGCCATTCATGCTCTCTACTTGGAAGATCGCCCCGGCGCTAGCAGCGGGATGCACGGTAGTGCATAAACCAGCTGAATGGAGTCCGATAAGTGCCAATGTGTTAGCAGAGGCAGCGCTCGAAGCGGGTCTACCGCCGGGGGTTCTCAACGTGGTGCATGGCATGGGTGAAACAGCGGGTCGTGCCTTGACTGAGCATCCCGACATTGCCGCTGTGGCTTTTGTGGGCGAGTCCGTTACCGGGTCGCTCATTCAAACCCAGTCGGCACCCACACTCAAACGACTCCACTTTGAGTTGGGTGGCAAAAACCCGGTGATCGTGTTCGACGATGCCGACCTAGAACGGGCGGCCGACGCGGTGATCTTCATGATCTACAGCCTCAACGGCGAACGCTGCACTAGTTCGAGCCGTCTGCTTGTGCAGCGCAGCATCCACGACGATTTCATCGAAGCGCTGACTGCGAAGCTTCGCAGGATTGTGGTGGGTCATCCGTTGGATCCCGACACTGTGATCGGTCCGCTGATCCATCCCGACCATTGCGAGAAGGTGCGTAGCTACATCGAGTTGGCTGAAGCCGAAGGTGCCACGGTTGTCGCAGGAAGGCCCCCGGATGCCAGCTTGTTCGCAGGCAGCCTGGCCGATGGCAGCCTGGCAAAAGGCAATCTGGCTCCGCGCAACTTTGTGACGCCGATGCTGTTCTCTAACGCTCGCAACGATATGCGCATCGCCCAGGAAGAGATCTTCGGCCCTGTGTTGACTGCCATAGCGTTCGACAGCGAAGACGAAGCGGTGGCGCTCGCCAACGACACCGACTACGGGCTCGCCGCCTACATATGGACTAGCGATGTGGGTCGCGCTCACCGGGTGGCCGACGCTTTGGATGTGGGCATGGTGTGGGTCAACTCTCAGAACGTGCGGCATCTTCCGACCCCGTTCGGAGGCATGAAACGCAGCGGCATAGGTCGTGACGGCGGCGACTGGAGCTTCGACTTCTACATGGAGACCAAGAACGTGGCCGTGGCCTACGAAAGCCACACGATCCCCAAACTTGGAGGTTGACTCGTCGATCCGCTCGGTGCTGCTGACCTGTTGCGACATCTCGTACCGGTCTTGTGTGAAAGCCTTTGACGTGTTTGCGGTGTAGCGTGCGCGCAGTTGCATAATCACGGAGGTTCAAGCAATGCAGACACAAATGCTGATTGACGGTAGCTGGCGTGACGGAACCGCCGAAAGGATTGAGGTGCTTGACCCGGCGACCGGCGAAGCCATAGCCGATGTCGCCGCTGGCACGCCCGCTGACGCAGTAGCTGCATGTGACGCAGCTGAGACTGCTCAACGTAAATGGGCGGCGGCGGCACCCCGGGAACGATCCGAGATCCTGCGTGCCTGCTACGAAATCCTGTTAGAGCACAGCTTCGAGATCGCCGAGTTGATCACCCGCGAGCATGGCAAGCCTCTAAACGACGCAGCCGGTGAGTTGGCGTACTCAGCGGAGTTCTTCCGTTGGAACGCCGAAGAGGCAGTGCGTGTCCATGGCTCGCTTGGTGTTGCGCCAGCAGGCGACAAGCGCATCATCGTGCGTCATCCGCCGGTGGGTGTGGTGGCTATGGTCACACCGTGGAACTTCCCTGCGGCGATGATCGCCCGCAAAGTCGCGCCCGCTCTCGCTGCGGGAAACGCGGTGGTGATCAAGCCAGCGCGTGACACGCCCTTAACAGCGCTTCGGGTGGCGCAACTGCTCGAAGAGGCGGGCGTGCCTTCGGGGTTGGTGAACGTGGTGCCGACCCGCTCATCGGGTGCCTGGTTTGATGCGGTGTCTGATCATCGGGCGGTGCGGATGGTGTCGTTCACCGGCTCCACCGAAGTGGGTCGGATGCTGTTGCAGCGTTGCGCTCAGCGGGTGCTCAAAGTCGGCATGGAACTCGGAGGAAACGCTCCATTCATCGTGTTCGCCGATGCCGATATGGGTGCTGCTGTAGCCGGGGCGGTTACCGCCAAGATGCGCCATTCCGCAGAGGTCTGCACAGCCGCCAACCGGTTCTTCGTGGAAGCCCCAGTAGTCGAAGAGTTCACGCAGCGTTTCGCCGAGGCGATGGGTGCCATCCGAGTTGGCAACGGTTTTGACCCTGGTGTCACTTGCGGGCCGATGATCAACGCGGGAGCGGTCACCAACATTGAGACGCTTGTTCAGGGTGCGCTCAGTAACGGGGCTCGCAAAGTTAACGGCGGGGGACCGGTGGAAGGGCCGGGCTTCTTCTATGAGCCGACGGTGCTCGCCGATGTAGACGTGTCATCGCCGATCACCAGTCAGGAGATTTTTGGCCCTGTGGCACCAGTGATCGCTTTCAACGATACCGAGACGATGATCGCAGCAGCCAACGACACCGAAATGGGGCTGATCGGCTATGTCTACACCGAAGACCTGGCGAAGGGTCTGCGTGTCAGCGAGCGCATTGAGGCAGGAATGGTAGGGATAAATCGGGGTGCCATTTCAGATCCAGCTGCTCCTTTTGGCGGCATGAAACAGTCTGGTCTAGGCCGTGAGGGAGCGTCGGAGGGCATCTACGAGTTCTGCGAAACCCAATACATAGCCGCCGACTGGTGAGCCTTACGTTGTAAGCGTAGTGAGCTATCTGGCATCGTCGCAGGTGTAGACGCAACGGCAAACGGTGAGTTGTGCAGTTTCTGGGCTGTTGATGGCACAGTGTTGTTGGCTGGTGTTTAGTCGTTGTCTTTGATGGTGATGATGGCTTCGCCGTCACCGATTACTGCGTCTTCAGGATCAGACAGCACAATCTTGAACGTTTCGTCGGGCTCGTCTCGGTTGTCGTCTCTTATTGTCACCGACAACCAGGTCTGTGTTTGTCCCTTAGAAATCTTTCCGCTTCTACCCACCCATCTGACATCAGCACCCAAAGTCGCGTGACCGCTGCCAAAGCCAGTAGCCGCAGTC
>JAPYNU010000032.1 GCA_028283245.1 Candidatus Aldehydirespirator catecholifindens
CGACAACCCAAAACCCATCACAACCAACTCCAAACCAAACTCGGGAACACGAACATCACCCCACAGCATAACAAACCAACCCACCACACACCAACAGGGCCTGACAGACCCGACCCACTCTCTGTGTGCGCAGCTAACTCATGGATGGTAAGGGGGGTCGGCTACAGGATGCTTGCAGCGGTGCGTGACGGTTTCTGAAGCTCAGCGGGTAAGGCGGGTATTGATGTCAGCACGGGCAAAGAGTCGGGCAGCGGCATCAACAGCTTCGGTCATGATCTGACGCTCATCGGCAACTACAAGCTGCCCATTGCGGATCATGATCCGTCCATCAACCACCACATCTTGAAGGTCTCGGGGGGTGGCGTTGTAGACAAGAGAACTCGCCACCCGATGCACCGGTGACACGAACGGCGAAGTCAGGTCCACCACCAGCAGATCAGCCCGCTGCCCTTCAGCGATTATCCCGAAAACATCCGGCATACCGAACGCGGCTGCTCCGCCCCGACAAGCCATGGCGATCACCTCTTCGGGCTGCAACACAAGCGCGTCAAGATGATGCACTTTCTGCAGCAGCACCGTCGCTTTGAGAACCTCAAACATGTCTTGGCGGTTGTTGCTGCCGGGGCCGTCGCTGGCTAGCGCCACGGTGATCCCACGGTCACGCATAGAAGCCACTCGCGCCACACCCGATGCCAGATACATGTTTGACACTGGACAATGCACCACAACCGAACCCGCAGCAGCGATCAGATCAAGTTCGTTGTCATCAAGCCAGATGCTGTGAGCCAGCTGCACGTCAGGCCCAAGAACACCAAGCGAGTCAAGCCACGGCACATGACGCATACCGCGCTCGTCAAGGCTCATCTCCACTTCGACAGCGGTCTCGGCACAGTGAATATGAATACCACGACCCCAACTGCGCGATGCCGCCGCTGTGGCACGCATGGCATCATCGGAACAACCCCACGGGATCAGCGGTGCCAGCTCCACCCGGATGCGGTCATCGTCGTGTCCGTCCCAGCGATCACGAACCGCGCTGGCCTGTGCAATCGCCTCAGACGCTGTGGTCTGCAACGGCGGGTGATAGTTACGATCAGCCCAACCGTGCGCCAACAAAAACCGTAAACCCAGACGATCCGCTGCGACACATACCGCGTCATCAATTGAGTCGTCAATGTTGATGTATTGATGATCAATCACAGTCGTGGCACCGCCTCGCAGGTTCTCAACAAGACCAGCCCTAGCCGCAGCTCCGGCGATTTCGGCATCGAGATGCTCTGCCGCTGGCCAAATACAGTCGCGTAACCAGTTGAGCAAAGTCTTGTCGTCGGCCAGCCCCCTGAAGAACGCTTGGAACAGATGAGTGTGAGCATTGGTCATGCCTGGCATCACTGCACAGCCCGTTGCATCAATCACATCTGCGGCTTGTCGCAGCCGACTCGTCGGCACATCGCCAGCACCTACTTCGCTCACACGGTGCCCACGCACATACACCCAGCCGGGATCGTGAACGGCGAAATCGTCGTCAACTGTGACTACGGCACCGCCGTGTACCAGCAGATCATCCACAGCCATAGACTCGCGGAATTGTCAGAGCCTGCCCACCAACTCAACTAGACGCCCTTCCACTGGATCGACTGCGAACCTCAAACCTTCCAGGGTGTAGGCACCGAGCAGCATCACTTCGCTGTCTTCGCCGAACACCACCAGAGTCTCGATGCTGCGGCCCTGCACTGTTGCCACGGCTTTGCCCAGCGGATACTCCACACGGTGCCCGTCAGCCAGCGACAGCCACACAGTGTCGAAGGGTTCCACACCAATCTCGGCGAGCTTCTCAGACGGCACCACAGTAATGGCGGCACCGGTGTCAACAAGCGCCACCGTCTCAAAGAAGCGGTGCCCGTCCATATGGCCGATTCGCATGTCACAACTGAAAGTTGCCATAATTATAACTCCTAGCTCTAGATTGCTAATACTTACATATTATACATGTTATAGCAGGAAACATCATCTTTGGGCATTCACGGTGACCAGCCAGCGAAACTGTCGATAACTGGCTTCATGTCGTCCATCAACGGATACAGCACTGGGCAAGTCACACCGGCTTCAATGTATTCGGCCACCTTGTCACGGCATTGCGTGGCGGTGCCAGCAGCCATTACTCGGCGCACCAGTTCATCACTAATTAATGGTGCCGCCTTGAGATAGTCGGCTTCGGTGGCTGGCCATCCGACCACTTCTTTGACCCGTTCGATCAGTTCGGGATCAGCACCAGAAGCGGCCATGATGTGAGGCTCGGTTCCCAGGTAGTAGGCAACTAGCGTCTTGCCGACAGTCAAAGCTTTGTCGGGATCATCGTCTGACAGACAGCAGATCAACAATTCGGGACGATCAATGTCGGCAATGGTGCGACCCGAGCGAGCCGCCCCGACACCCACTCTGGACACGGCATCGCGGATGTAGTCGGTGGGCACCACATAGTTGAGCATCGCTCCGTCGGCGATTTCGCCGGTCAACTCCAGCATCTTGGGTCCGGTGGCACCGATATAGACACCAATGTCACGCGGTGAGGCATCACCGTAGGCCACGTCAAGACGCACCCGATCAAGATGGACGAATTCGCCTTGATAGCTGACCTCCTCCATAGTGAACAACGCTTTGATAGCTTCGACATATTCGCGCATAGCACTCAACGGTTTGCGGCGAGAAGCACCGACCCGAGTAGCGATGGGCTCCCACCAAGCACCGAGTCCGAGCATCACCCGGCTGCCACCGTCGGGGGCGAGGCCGCCAAGTTCGTGCATAGTGCTCCAGGTGGCTGCGATCACCGCCGGGTTGCGGGTATAGATGGGCAGCACACCGCTGGCGATCTTGAGGCGTTTGGTGGATGTGAGCAAGGCGCTCATCATCACCACACAGTCACGAGCAAGCCGGGTGTCGGCCTGCCAGATCTCGCTAAAACCTTTGGATTCGGCGTAGCGAGCCATCTCGATCTCGTAACCGATTGGGTGCTTGTCTTGGAAATACAGGGCCATGCGTTGAGTCACGACCGGAGATTGTTACATAAACGCTGCGAGTTAGCATCTCTGGCGATGGGGTTTCGGGTTGTAGCACCTAAACAGATCGCCCCTGCGGCGGCGCGCTATGCACACGCTGTTGAGACAACCGGTGCCCAGAAGTGGCTGCATACTTCGGGGGTGGTTCCCATCCGGCCTGATGGTTCGGTAGCTGATGACATCGGTGAGCAGGCCGCCACGATCTGGGGGAACATTTCAGCCATGCTCACAGACGCGCAGTTGGAGGCCAGCGACATTGTGTCGGTCACTACATATGTGACTGTCGGACAAGACCTTAAGGCCGTGATGGCCGAGCGTGACCGTTTCCTTGACGGGCATTTGGCCGCTTCGACTTTGGTGGTTGTGCCAGAGTTGGCTCAGCCAGCCTGGAAAGTTGAGATCGCAGTGATAGCCGCTCGCTGAGTTGCGCAGCGAATCATTGATGGGATCCCTGTGAGTTAGGTGAGGGCAGCGACCCCGAAGACCACACCGAAGCGGACGCACCAGATCGCCACTGTGGAATAGCGATCCAGGTCAACATCAGCGGCGATTTCGTAGTTCTGTGAGCCGACGTTGCCCTTGAGATCACCGAGGTCAATGAAGTCGTCGTCGAACTGACCGGCCGAAGCATCCGGCGCAGCGGTCGACAAATAGACGTTCAAGTCGGGGCCATTATCGGTGCGGAAATCTTCAAAACGCAAGAAGCGCTGACCGCTGCCATCGCCGAGCACAAGAGCCGAGCCTTGCGTGGGATGCGAACGGTCAACAAAGGATCCCGATGCTTCCACGATGATCTCAGGCTGCGGAGCTTCGGTCACGACCGGTTCGGCTGCGGGTTCGTTTGCTTCGGGTTCGGTCTCGCTTGCTGCGGGTTCGGCAGGAGCATCTTGTGATGGGGCAGGTTCGGTTTCTGGGACGGCTGCCTCAGGCTCAGATGCGGTCGCTGTAGCTGTGTTGGCTGCATCGGTAGTGCCTGCATCTGTGGCTGTGTTGGCCGAAGATGCTGCCGTTGGCTGACCGGCTGGCATTTGCGGCATGGGTTCATCAACTTCTTGGATCATGGGCATGTCGTCGTCGGCCATGGCTTCGTTCATGGCTTGAGCCAACTCAGAGGTTGTTTCGTCGCCTGCCATGCCAGAAGGCGCAGGACCCGCCGTGAAGAACGGCAGAGCCTCATCCACCTCGTCATCTTGGAAATACGTCTGAAAGGCGAAGAAGCCAAATATCAGCCAAGCCCCGAAAGCGGCCAACACAATTCCCGCTGGCAGTGCCCAGCGCCAATGCTGTCGAATCCAACGTTGCATCACCACAAGCTAGCGCCACAAATAAGCCACGAATGACCTGAGAACAGCGCGCAGGTGTGTCCGAAGGTAGCTTCAGGCAGGTGAGCGCCAAAGCTGTATGGATCAACGGGCAGATAGTGAACCCCGGCGAACCTCAATTGCATGTGGATAATCATGGCGTGATCGTTGGCGACGGCGTTTTTGAGACGCTGCTGGTGGTGCCTCAAAGAAACGTGTCGGTCGCTTTCGCTATCCAGCGTCATCTTGATCGGTTGCGGCGATCTGCTGCGACACTGCATCTTGACTGCCCCTGGAGCGACGCAGACCTGCGCGACGCTGTGAACCAATGCTTACAGCTCGCTCCCGATAGTGGGATCATAAGAATCACCGTCACCAGCGGAGGAGGCGCTATCGGTTCGCGGCGAGGTGAAGGGCCGGGATCAGTGATCGTGATCGCTGGCAACAATCCTGCCGTCTATGCGCCGGGCACGTCGGTGGCGGTCGTGCCTTTCGCCCGCAACGAACGCGGCGCTATGACAGGGGTCAAGACCACCTCCTACGCCGAGAACGTGCTGGCTTTGCACACGGCCCGGCGTAGAGGTGCCTCTGAAGCGATCTTCGCCGACACTCAGGGGCAGGTTTCAGAAGGCACGGGCTCCAACATTTTTTGGTCGGATGGTGAATGTCTGCACACACCGCCGCTTGACACGGGTTGCCTAGACGGCGTGACCCGCGCTCTGATCATTGAGCATCTACCTGTGACCGAAACGCATCTTTCGGTGCAGGATTTGCCGAGCGTGCCGGAGGCGTTTTTGGCGTCGACGACTCGGCTGGTGCAGTCAATCGGACGCATCAACGACACTGACCTGCCGGTGGTTGACGGCTCGTTGACTGCCGCTGCTGCGGCTGCAATGACCGATTTGTTGTCCACCAACATTGACCCGTGAAGATCGTCAGCAACTCATTGATGTCTACCCACTGGTATCAACCCGCTGGTGTCAATCCACTGGTGTCAACTCGTTGGTGTTAATGACGGCTGCTTTAGACATGCCCGACGAAAAGCTGATGGAGCTGGCGCTGGCAGAGGCCCGGCTAGCGCCCGAGACCGGTGATGTGCCTGTGGGGGCGGTGGTGTGGCACAACGGTGCGGTGATCGCTAGGCGGCGCAACGAGCGAGAATATTCAAGCGACCCGACCGCCCACGCTGAGATACTCGCCCTTCGTGATGCTGCGGCTGCGCTTGGCCACTGGAACCTTGGCGGGGCCACAGTGGCAGTGACTTTGGAGCCATGCCCGATGTGCGCTGGTGCAATGCAACAAGCTCGAGTGGCTCGAGTTGTCTACGGTGCGTCAGACCCCAAAGCCGGTGCCCTCGGATCGCTTTATAACCTCGGTGCTGATCCCAGGCTCAACCACGAGTTCGAAACAAGGCACGGCGTGTTAGCTCAGGAGTGCACTGCGCTGCTGCAACAGTTCTTTCAAGCTCTGCGCACCAACGATTCGGCTCTACCGAACTGAGTACCACAGCCGTTGTGGCTGAGCCTGCTATGAGCCGCAACTCTCACAACCAGCCTTAAGACGACAACGGCTAGCATCTATGTTGGAGAGTTGCCAGAGCGGACGAATGGGGCGGCCTCGAAAGCCGTTGTGGCCTCCGGGTCACCATGGGTTCAAATCCCATACTCTCCGCGCATCCAGGGGTAGCGGACTCAGCGTGGAGGGTGTGAGGTTGCTGTTCGCAGTTCAAAGTAAATCCTGACTAATCCGGTCGGAATAGTCACCATGAGCTGTTAGCCTGCGAAACCAGAACTATTGGACTAGCTACTGGAGCAAAACCAAGCATGGCACTTCGCATAAACGACACCGCACCAGATTTCACCGCCGACACCACTGAGGGCACGATCAGTTTCCACGACTGGATCGGCGACGGGTGGGCGCTGCTGTTCTCGCATCCCAAGGACTTCACCCCGGTCTGCACCACCGAACTGGGTGCCGTGGCCGGACTCAAGTTGGAGTTCGCGGACCGCAACTGCAAGATCATCGGCATCAGCGTCGACGGGGTGAGTGACCACGCCGGATGGGTGACCGACATCGAAAAAGCCACCGGCAACACTGTCAACTATCCGCTGATCGGCGACCCAGACCTCAAAGTGGTGAAACTCTATGACATGCTCCCGGCTGACGCTGGTGACACATCACAAGGCCGCACCGCAGCCGATAACGCCACAGCACGGTCGGTTTTCATCATCGGCCCCGACAAAAAAATCAAAGCCACCCTCACATATCCGATGACCACTGGACGCAACTTTGCGGAAATCCTGCGATTGCTTGACTCGGTGCAACTCACTGCAAAAGAGCAGGTAGCAACACCCGCTAACTGGAAGCAGGGCGAAGATGTGATCATCGTGCCAGCAGTCTCCAATGAAGCAGCCGCCGAGAAGTACCCCGACGGTTGGGAGGCACCGCTGCCCTATCTGCGGGTGGTGCCACAACCCGTCGGGTAACACGCGAGACTGGTCACGCAAAAAGTGCCATACCAACTCCTGATTTTCTCGGGGCTGATTTAGCGGCTGCTGACTTATCAACACACGGCTAGGCAGGTGCTTTTGGTTAGTTGACGACGGCGACTGGTTAGTTGACGACGGCGACTCCTGCGGCGGTCAATTCTTTGACAGCTTCAACCGTGGATTCTTCAGCGACACCAGCACAGTGCGCAATCAGCACTGCCGTCGAAAACCCGGCCTCAACCGCAGCCAGAGCGGTGGCTCGCACACAGTGATCTGTGGCGATACCCACCACATCAACAGCAGTCACGTCGCGCTCATCGAGCCAATCACGCAAACCCTTGTCCTCATTTGAGACAGCAACCCCCTCGAAGCTGCTGTAGCCACTGCTGTAGTGACCTTTGAGGAACACTTCGTCCAGTGCCACCTGCAGCTTCGGTGAGAAAGCCGCTCCCTGAGTGCCAGCCACACAATGCACTGGCCATGAACTCTCAAAATCGGGATTAGTGCCGCCAGCAGCGAAATGCCCGCCAGGATCAATATGCCAATCCTTAGACGCGACCACATAGTCGTAACGGCCACCAGCTCTGTCGAGGCCGACCAGGGCCGAGATTGACTCAGCCACGGCGTGCCCTCCAGCCACTGCCAAAGATCCACCCTCGCAGAAGTCGTTCTGCACATCCACGATTATCAGTGCCTTATGCATTGCAGTTCATTCTCCACTGGGCACATCAGGCGCATCAACCGCATCAACCGAACCGCTCGCCTCAATCGCACCGACCGTATCAGATTCCTTGCTGGCACTTGTCACGCTAGCTGGTTCGAGATGATCGGCTGGGTTTGATGATGCAAAGGCAGATGATGAAAAGCCGTCCGTGCCGTTGAACGATTCGGTGTCGGCCGGTGACTCCATGCCCACCCACTCAGTGGGAATAGCTGGTGAGCGGCGCGGATGAGGAATCCGGTCCTCATCAGGCAGCCGTCGTCGGCGCTCGGCGCAGCGTTGTCTTGCCGCAGCAGGATCATCCTGCCAAGCCCGCGAGCCTTCAGCCATCAGCATTACCTGTGGACTATGAGCACCCGCTGGGGCATCGGCACCTGCAGGCGAAAGCACTTCCGCCTTCCAGAAACCTGCCGGGTTGACGCTGCGATGAACCTGCTTGCGTCCGCCTACGGTGATCTTGCCCGGCGACAGCTTGCCCACAGCCCGCAATGACGTGCCAGAATCGGCATCTGCGATGGCCACGAGCTTGTAAACCACCGACGCGGTGGGATGACCTGAGCCGGTCACCAGGCTGGTGCCCACCAGATAGGCATCAATCGGCGCTGCTGCCTCCTCCAGTTCGGCGACTCTGAACTCGTCAAGATCGCCGGAGGCCACGATGCGGCAGCCGGTAGCTCCGAGCGAATCAAGCAGCGTCCGAGCACGAATGCTGGCAGCCAGCAGGTTGCCGCTGTCAATCCGTACAGCACCAATTGCGGTGCCGACCGCCTGCACCGCACGTTGTATGCCTTCGAGCACATCAAAAGTGTCGACTAGATAGGTGGAATCGCTGCCGAGAGCATCGCGTTGAGCCGCGAATGCCAACGACTCGTCGTTGTGGGCCAGCACGAACGCGTGTGCAGTGGTGCCGCTTGTAGGTATGCCGTAACGGCGTCCCGCCTCAAGATTGGATGTGGTGTCGAAACCACCGATGTGAGCAGCACGAGCCGCGGCCACTGCAGCGTCAGGGTCGGCACGGCGACTGCCGCCCTCCACCAGCAGACGGTCATCGGCCACGTCACGCACCCGTGCCGCAGCTGATGCCACTGCGCAGTCATAGTTGAGGATCGACAGAACGACCGTCTCTAAAACCACGCATTCAGCGAAACCGCCTTCGACAGTCAGCACCGGCGAATACGGGAAAAAAAGCTCACCGTCGCAGTAGCCGGTGACATCACCGCCGAAACGATACGACCGCAGCCAGTCGGCCACATCAGGGTCAGACACGATGCCTGCGCCGACGAGATAGTCAACAGCTTCAGAATCGAAGCGGAAATGCTCAATGGCGTCAATCACTCGGTCGGCACCAGCCACCACACCGTAGGCACGACCCGGCGGAAGGCGCCTTGCGAAAGCCTCAAACACGCAGCAGCGCTCAGCAATCCCCGACTTCAGAGCTGAAGCCACCATCGTGATCTCATAGTGGTCAGTCTTCAGGGCCATTGAGGCGCTGCGATCCACGACTTCAACGCTAGCGCCCGACGTAGGCTCAGCTTTGATGGTGAGCACTTGGGGAGTCTTGCACTCCATGGCGAGTGACCGCAGCAGCTTGGCTGAAAAGACGATCACCGCAGCGACCCGACGGCGTGTCTGGGGATTTGCTAGACGATGGCAAGGTTGGATTTTGGTGTTCGTGATGACGACGATCGCGGCAACGCTTCTGGGGCTAGTTGCGCCGCTGGTGATACGAGAGATATTCGACTCAGCCATCGCCGAAGGCGACAGCAGCTATTTGAACTTTCTTTTTGCGGTGTTGCTCGCTACTGCTGTGGGCGAGGCTCTGCTAGCATTGCTAGCGCGACGGTTTAGTTCAGGCATCGGCGAAGGCTTGATTTACGATCTGCGGCTGCAACTGTTTGATCATGTGCAACGTATGCCGCTGGCGTTCTTCACACGCACCCAGACGGGCACGCTGGTTAGTCGGCTCAACAATGACGTGATCGGCGCTCAACGAGCTTTCACCGGCACGCTCGGCACAGTGGTTTCCAATGTCATAACCTTGGTGGCGACCCTTTTTGCCATGTTGTTGCTGGAGTGGCGACTCACATTGTTGGCGGTGGTGATCCTGCCAGTGTTTGTGCTACCCGCACGGCGGGTGGGCAAAGGGCTACAAGCCATCACCCGTGAAGGCATGAACCTCAACGCCTCAATGAACAACACTATGACCGAGCGTTTTAATGTGGCAGGAGCGTTGCTAGTGAAGCTCTTCGGTCGTCACGACGACGAGGCAGCAGATTTCTCGGATCGGGCCGGGCGTGTGCGCGACATCGGGATACGCAGCGCGCTTTACTCACAAATCTTTTTGATCGCACTGACGTTAGTGGGGGCAATCGGAACCGCTTTGATCTACTGGCTAGGCGGGCATCTAGCTATCGACGGCAACTTGAGCGCAGGCACGCTGGTGGCGCTGGGCCTTTATACGGTGCGGATTTATCTGCCTCTGACCAGTCTGTCTAACGCCCGTGTAGACGTGATGTCGGCGTTTGTGAGCTTTGAACGGGTCTTTGAGGTGCTTGACTCACCCAATCCGATCACCGACCGCAGCGATGCTCACGAGTTGCGACAGCCGCAAGGCAAAGTGGAGTTCCGCGGGGTGCGTTTCGCTTATCCGGTTGCAGATGCGATGCCAGAATCTTTGGAAGTGGCAATCAAAGACAGCACTGCTGCCGACAACACTCCCACAGACAACACTGCCGCCAATAGCACTGCCGACGATAAAAAATCCCTGGTTGAGGTGCTTACGGGTATTGACCTGACCATCAGCGCCGGTCAGATGGTGGCAGTGGTCGGACCTTCGGGATCAGGCAAAACCACTTTGGTGTCGCTGGTCCCCCGCCTATATGACGTAACCGAAGGAGCAGTGCTAGTTGACGGCAGCGATGTGCGGCAACTCACCCAGGCTTCACTGCGGGCTGCTATAGGCACTGTCACCCAAGACCCTCACCTGTTCCATGACAGCGTGGCCGCTAATCTGCGCTACGCCAAGCCCGATGCCACCGACGAGCAACTAGTCGAAGTCTGCAAAGCGGCTCGCATCCATGACGTGCTTGCAGCGCTGCCCGATGGTTATGACACTGTGGTAGGCGAACGGGGTTACCGCCTGTCAGGCGGCGAAAAGCAGCGGCTGGCCATAGCGCGGATGCTGCTGAAATCACCAACCATCGTGATCCTTGATGAGGCCACCTCACATTTAGACACCGATAACGAAGCCCTAGTGCAAGAAGCTCTGACCGAGGCTCTAAAAGGCCGCACTTCGCTGGTGGTGGCGCATCGCCTTTCGACCATCGTCAATGCAGATGTAATAGTGGTACTTGACAACGGAGTTATCACCGAATCAGGCAGCCATAACCAACTGCGTAGCGCCGGAGGGCTCTACGCCGAACTCTACGAAGGTCTACTAAAGGCCGAGGGCACCGCATCGTCACTCACCTAGCCGACAGCACAATCACAAGTAGCATACGGATCACCCGTGCCAGCATTCACAGCAGAAAGAGTGTTGGCTGTGCTAGATAACTATGCGAAATGATGATCACAGATTCCGCACCAATCCGACCGCCTGAGGAGCTAGCCGAGATCGCAGCACGCTGCAACGCACGTCTCCAAGTGATCCTAGACAATGAGCGACAACAGTGGTCCGAGCTTGATCCAAGCCTGGATGAACCACTCGGAGACCTAGCCGACATGGTTCTCGGTGGCGGCAAGCGCATCCGACCCGCATACTGCCATTGGGGTTGGCTGCTCGGCGGTGGCGACAGTGCAAACGAGGACGCTCTCAAAGACGCTGTTGATACTGGCTGCGCTCTAGAGATCCTTCAGGCCTTTGCTCTAGCCCACGACGACATGATGGACGGATCGCTCACCCGGCGAGGGGCTCCTACAGTATGGCGCAAATTCGCTACGCGGCATCAGCAGCGTGGCTGGCACGGCGAGAATCGGCGGTTCGGCGACGCAGCCGCAGTGCTAGTGGGTGACATGGCAATGGTGCTCGCAGATCGAACCTTAGGCGAGGTGTCTACGGCCACACGAACAGTCTGGGAGGATCTACGCACTGAACTGAACATGGGTCAATACCTTGACATGGTCGGCTCGGCAAAGCGTCGCCCGACCGCAGCTGATGCACGCAAAATCATCGAACACAAAACCGCCCTCTACACAGTGGTGCGCCCATTGCAGTTAGGTGCCGCGCTGGCGGGCTCGCCCGAACTTGCCGCACCTCTGAAACAGCACGGCCTTCCAGTAGGTTTGGCTTTTCAGTTGCGTGACGATGTGCTCGGTGCCTTCGGCAATCCGTCCACCACCGGCAAACCCGTTGGCGATGACCTGAGAGAAGGCAAACCGACTCTGCTCGTGGCCATAGCTAACGCCGAAGCGACCCCAGCACAGCGCCAGATGCTGGATGCTGTTGGCTCAGAAATCGACGACCACACCGTGGCACAGATTCAGCAGGTAATCGTGGACACCGGCGCATTAGAGCAGGTCAACAACGAAATCTCGGAATTGCTCCAGCAGGCGCTTGACGCTCTGGAAGCGCTGCCCGACATACCTGCTGTCAAGGAGACTCTGGCAACAACAGCACGTTTCGTGGCTGAGCGCGCCGCCTGAGCCTCTCACACAAAACCCGCCACACTAAAACACTAGAACCCAGCCACACTAGAACTATGAGCAGCAACGTTGCGTCAGTAGCAAGCACAGCAGCGAGCATTGTGGCAGACGAAACCGCGCAGCAAGCCGCGCGGCGACGCACTTTCGCCATCATCTCACATCCCGATGCTGGCAAGACCACTCTCACAGAGAAGTTTTTGCTTTGCGGAGGTGCGCTCAGCGCTGGCGCAGGCTCGGTGAAAGCCAAGGGCGATCGTCGTGCCACCACCTCAGACTGGACCGAGCTAGAACGTCGCCGCGGCATTTCTGTGACCTCAGCGGTGGTGCAGTTCAGCTACCGGGAACGTGTGCTCAATCTGCTTGACACGCCCGGTCACGGGGACTTCTCTGAGGACACCTATCGGGTGCTGTCTGCGGTGGATGCGGCAGTGATGGTTCTTGACGGGGCCAAAGGCATCGAAGCTCAAACTCGCAAACTTTTTGAGGTGTGCCGCAACCGTGAAATCCCGATCATGACCTTCATCAACAAGTGGGATAGACCCGCCCGGGATCCGCTCGAACTGCTTGATGAGATAGAGGACTTGCTGGTGCTTGATCCAGCGCCCGTCACATGGCCTGTCGGCGATGGCACGAGATTCAGCGGAGTGATCGACCGTCGCAGCGGCGACTTTGTGCGCTTCGAACGCACTGCGGGCGGTGCCACAGCAGGCGACATTGAGGTAGTCGCGGCTGAGCAGGCTGCAGCCACAGAAGGCTCCTGTTGGCATGAAGCCCGCGAAGCGGTAGAGCTTCTTGATGAGGCTGGCACCGAACTCGATCTCAAGCGTTTCGAGGCTGGCGAACTGACCCCGGTGTTCTTCGGTTCGGCTCTAACCAACTTCGGTGTGCAGCTGCTGCTTGACGCGATAGTCGAAATGGCACCAGCGCCTTCTGCTCGCCTTGACATCAACGACAACCCTCGCAGCGTTGAATCTGGTTTCAGTGCAGTCGTGTTCAAGGTGCAGTCCAACACCGATCCTGCACATCGCGACCGTATCGCTTTCCTGAGAGTGTGCTCGGGTCGTTTCGAGCGAGGCATGACTATCACCTGCGCACGCACACAAAAGACGCTTGCCACCAAATACGCCCACACTGTGGTAGGCCGTGACCGCAGCACCGCTGATGATGCCTGGGCCGGCGACGTGATCGGTCTGGTTAACGCAGCCGACCTTCGAGTGGGCGATGCGCTTCACGCCGTTGGTGAGCCGGTTCGTTGGCCAGAAGTTCCAGCGTTTGCTCCTAGCAGTTTCCGTTTGGCGTATTGCAACGACACTTCCAAAGCCAAGCAGTTCCGCTCGGGGGTTCGTCAGCTTGACGCGGAAGGGGTGGTTCAAGTGTTGCGGAGGCCTGAAGGAGGCGAGAGTTCACCGATCTTGGCTGCTGTGGGTCCGTTGCAGTTTGATGTGGCCGAACATCGACTGCGTCACGAGTTCGGTGCGCCCGTTGAAATGACCCCAGCACCCTGGACCATAGCCCGGCTCACCGATCAGGCTTCTGCCGCTGCGCTGAGCGCTATGAGCGGCGTGACCGTGGCAGCACGCGACGACGGCGAACTGTTGGCCCTGTTTGAAAGCCCCTACTGGCTGGCCCGTCTCCAATCCGACAATCCTGCACTCGTGCTGGATCGGCTGATCGGTGAAGGGTGAGGTGCCATGCGCTGCGCTAGCGTCAAGGTGAGATCATGCCACAGACCCAAGAGGTGACACCTAGACATGGCTGCACCAACCGAAACCCTTGACGACACTCAAGCAAGCCCCTCAGATGCTTCAACTAACGCTACGGAAGCCCTAGAAGCCTCTGCCAACGGCAACACAGTCACCGGTCAAGGTGGTTACGGGCATAACCATTCAGCAACTCGTGAGCCGGTGAGCGACTGGATCAGCGACTTTGACCATATTGATCCGCATTACGCCGCACACGCACCCGAAATCTGGGATCAGCTTCGCCAAGAGTGTCCAGTGGCTTACAGCAACCGTTACGGCGGTACTTGGCTGCCAGTTCGTCACGCTGAGGTTTGTGCTATTGCCAAAGACACCGACACTTTCAGCTCGCAAGGTGTGGTGGTGAATGACGGTCGACCCGAGATTCCTGCACCGGTGGGTTTCGCTCCGCCGATCACTAGCGACCCGCCTTTTCATCGCATAGCCCGCGAGTTTCTGCTGCCAGCTTTTGCTCCCAAACCGATCGAAGCCAAGCGCGAATCCACTCGCCAAACCTGCCGTGAACTGTTGGATGAACTGCTCGTCGACGTTGAGGCGGGTCGTAGCAACATCGTGGACGCAGCTTTGGGTTACACCCAGCACATTCCAGTGCGGGTCATTGCCGACATGCTGGGCGTGCCCCGCTCAGATGGCGAACAGTTTCGGGTGTTCATCCATCAGATTATGGAAGATCCGGCTACAGGTATCGAAGTTGACTACGAAGATTCGATCGACCATTATCTTGACAAGTTGATTGAGCAGCGTGCTCAAGAACCGCGCAACGACCTAATCAGTCACATGACTCAAGCCACTATTGACGGGCAGCCACTTGAACACGAACATGTGCAAGGTACCTGCGCTCTTTTGATAATCGCTGGTGTTGACACAACTTGGTCATCCATTGGTGCCTCACTGTGGCATATGGCTCAGCATCCCGAGCACCGTCAGCGTTGGATCAGCGACCCAGAGGTGCGACCCTTCGCTGTGGAAGAGTTTTTGCGCTTCTATGCGCCGGTCACGATGGCTCGGCTAGTAGCCAAAGACTCTGAGTTCGCTGGACAATCAATGCAGGCCAACGACTGGGTGTTGTTGCCTTTTCCTGCCGCCAACCGCGACCCAGAAGCTTTTGAAGATGCTGGCGAATTCATCATTGATCGACGGCGTAACCGTCATGTTGCTTTCGGGCTGGGTATTCATCGCTGTCTGGGTTCGAACCTGGCCCGCTTGGAGTTGACCGTAGCGCTTGAGGAGTGGATGGCACGAGTTCCTGATTTTGAACTAGCCGATCCCGACTCGGTGACATGGTCAACAGGACAAATCCGCGGGCCTCGCAAACTGCCGCTGCGGATAGTTGGTCCGCTAGCTGACAGTCGTGTGTGAACCTGTGAGAAATGCGCAGCCGTGAGGCTTGTAAACCCGTGAAGTATGAGAGTTCGTGAGTTATGAAAGTTCGTGAGTTATGAAAGTTCGTGAAGTATGAGAGTTCGTGAGGTGTGTGAACTTGTGAAACGGTCTGGCTTGGACTCAGTAGGCAAGCAGGAGCAGATTTGAGGCTGCACAAGTTTGCTCAAGTTGATGCTTTCGTGGCGCTTGACCTTGCTGGTGCCGATGCGGCATCAGGGCCAGTGCGTTGGGCTCGCAAAGTGCTTCAAGGCGGTGCTAAAGATCTGGCACGCTCACAGACCTATACCTATGCCGTGCTGCAAATGCGCCGCAGCGGAGCATCAGCGGGGATCAGCGCCGAAGCCGCTCAACGGACTGAGTCTGTTAGCGGCTTCGTAGCCGAGGCCATGTCTTTAGTTTCAGACGGAACCTATTTGCCTGATGCTGCCAAAGGTATCAGCGAGCACGACTTAGCTCCGCTGCGTAACAGCGACCCGCGAACAGTGGCACGTTTAGGAGCTTTCTCAGCAGAATGCGACGGCTTGTCTGCGGTAGTGGCCGCTGATCAAGCTGTCGGCCTTGAGGGCCGCTCTGTGGTGCTAGAAGGTTTCTCAACTAGTGGCCCAGCATTGGTTGAAGCGGTAACGCAGCGAGGCGGGCGAATAGTGGGCTTAGCTACCGCTGAAGGTTCACTGACAGCATCAGAGGGTTTTGACCCGACGGCGGTGGCCGAAGCTTGGGCTGCCAGCCGCGAAGACGCTGACGCCAGAAAAGGCGGCAGCGCGGCTGGTGCAACTGCACTCAGGTTGCTGGCTGGTGACAGCGAACTTGACGCTGCTGAAGAATTGTGGGCTATTTCTGCCGATGTGGTTTTTACAGGATCAAAGATGGGAGTCGTCAACCATGTAGTGGCTCAAGGCTTGGAATGTCTGGCTCTAGTACCTTGCGGGCGTCTGGCTTACACCGCCAAAGCTCTGGCAGTGCTGCGCAGTCAAGACATAGTCGCAGTACCGGACTTCTTGGCTCTGGCGGGTTCAACTATCGCTGCTTGGAGCGACCCCGACACCAGAGATGACAAGGTGCGTGCTGAGGTGGCGGACACGGTTTCATTGCTGATGAGCGAAGCGCTAAGCAGTGCCGACGGCGCTTTTCTAGGTGCTTGTTACACAGCCGAAACGTTCTTGTCCACTTGGCAAGATGATCTGCCTTTCGGCCGCCCTCTAGCCTCTTAGAGCCGGCAAAACTGGCAGGCGCTAAGCAAGCAGGTTCAGCCGTTGTCAATCTGGCTGAGCAGGCGCTCCAAAATCTCGTCTTGGCGTCGGCGCAGTTCGCTCAGTTCATCAAGCAACTGCTGAGTCTCAGCCGGGTTCAATTCGCCTAGTTGCACATCAGGTGTTGATGCGTCGCTAGGTTCAGCGTCACTAGGTTCGACAGCCTCGTTGAGTGCTGGTGTCTCGTCGCTCACAGGTGGAGCGTCGCCTTCGGTGGCTATCGGAGGCGGCACCAAGTCGCTGAAATCGGCTCCTGGATACAGTTTCTCCAGCGCCTGCTCAAATGTGTCACCGAGCGCGGTGCGGTTGCCCACCGATGCAATCACTCCTGCCAGCAGCGGTATCTGAGTGCCTTGAGCACGCACATACATGGGCCGCACATACAGCACCGACCCTTCCACCGGCAAAAGCAGCATGTCACCGAAGTCAACCTGTGATCCTTGGTCGTTAAGCAGCGTGAGTTCTCGGCTGATTTCAGGATTGGTCGAAATGTTTGATGCCACAATCGCCGGGCCAGGTGCCAGCAGATTGGACATCTCATAAGACACCAGACGCGATGATCCGTCTTCGCTTGTCTCACCCACCATGAACGCAGTCAGTTCCTTGCGGCTGTCGTCATCAGATACTGGCACGAACGAACGCAGCGCCACGAACGATGCCTGCTCCTCTCCAGGCAGCTGGATTAGCGAATAGTAAGCCGGAACCCGGCGCTCTCGTCTGGTGAGCTGACCGCTTTCGCCTATCACAGCTTCGGCGATGCCACCAGCTTGAACACTGCGCCCTGGATCCTGAGCCACCGCCCAGCGCTCAGTGCCAATAATCAAAGCTTCTGGCTCAGACACCTGATACGACGACCACATATTGGTTTGCACGGTGAACAAATCCGTCGGAAAGCGCAGATGCGAGCGCAACTGCTCGGGCATCTCCGAAAAATCGGTGAACAAATCCGGGAAAGCCGACTGCCATGCGTCAACGATCGGGTCTTCAATCGGCATCACATACAACGTCACGTCACCGTCGAAAGAGTCGACCACGACCTTGACCGAGTTGCGGATGTAATTGCTGCTACCCGCAGCCAGATCAGCATCAATGGCCAAGCCGCTGACATCTGCACTCTGGGAATAGGGATAGCGGTCGGTGGTGGTGTATGCGTCGATCACATAATGGACACGACCATCGAAAACCACCGGATAAATGTCAGAGTCAAACTCCAAGAAGGGGGCCACGCTCTTGACTCGGTCCTGAGCATCACGAATGTAGATGATGCTGGTGTCGCTGTCGACAAAATTGGAGATCAACGGGTCAAGCTGGCCGAAACGCAGAGCGAAAGCGGCTTGACGCACAAACGATCCCATGCCGACACCGCCCGCACCGCCAGCATCCTTGTAACGGAAACGCTCTTCACGTCCTTGGCCGTCCACATAGTCGACCTCGTCACGCGTAGCCCCCACCAATGAGTAACCCTCAAGGTTCTCACCAATGTATATCTGAGGAGCATCGAGCTCTAGGTCGATCGCCTGGTCAATATCCACCGGCAAGCCCCCGGCAATGAACACAGGGCTGCCTCGCACGTCGGTGACGTTGGCACGAGCAATAGCCACGCCGTATCCGTGGGTGATGGCCACATGCTGACGCTCCCATGACCCGAGTTCGCTGAGACGCAGTTCCCGTGCGGCTAGCACCACCTGGGTCAATTCGCCGTCCACTTCGTAGCGGTCAACATCAAGCACCGACGGGAACCGGTAGAAGTCACGCTCGCCTTGATCCTTTTCGAAAGTGTCGGTGAGCGTCTCAGGATCAAGGATCCTGGCGTTTCGTATCGTCTGCGACGCGGCCCGTAGTTGAGCAGGGTTGGCGTTCTCGCTGTAGTCAAAAACTTCTAGGGCAACATCGCTTTCGGGCACCATGGCGTAGGCGGTTCGCGTGGCGGCAATGTTGTCGGCGGTGTAGACCGACTCGCGTGCGGTGGTATTGGGATCAACCTGGAAACGTTGCACGAAAGCCGGGTAAAGGTTGCCCATCACCAAAGCGGTGAAGGCCCATAGTCCTACCGCCAGCGTTGGCAGCACCCAGCCTCGGCGTCGCAGGTTGACGATTAGCAGCACGGCTGCGAACAACGAAATCAAACCCAACAAGTTGAGCGCGGGCAGCTTGGCGTTGACATCTGTGTAGAGAGCCCCGTCAACCACGCCACGGCTTGACACTGTGAGTTCATAGCGTGACAGCCAGTAGTCGGCGGCACGCACCAGAGCCAGCACCGCCAAAATCGCCGAAAGATGAACCTTCACCGCAGGCAGCACTCTGGGCGTGCCGCGAGGCACTTGGATTCTGATGCCGCCGTTGATGTAGTGGGCGATGGCGGTTACTACAAGGATGATCATGAAGGCTGCGAAAGCCCAGTTGACGAGGAAAGTCAAGAACGGCAGCCGGAAAACGTAGAACCCGATGTCAGTATTGAAAAGCGGATCGGTTATGCCAAAGTCTTTACGGTTGACGAACAGCAACCATTCTTCCCACTGGTTCGACACTCCCGATGCCGCCAGCAGCGAGAACAGCGCCGACAACCCCAGACGCAGCAGCCGAGGGCGTGCCGACAGCACGTCATTGAAACGTCCGAGCATCTCTTCTTCAGGCCCGGGTGGCCTGACCGCTGGCTTGAGACGATCAACGATCAGCAGGTTGATCCAAATCAGCACGAAGAAAAGGACTGCGAATATCAAAAAGAGCACCACTCTGGCCAGCAGCACACGTCCCCAAACGTCGGTGCGCTCAAGCGAGTCGAACCACAGGTAGTCGGTGTAGAAACGAGCGATGCCGCGTAGCGACAGCAACAAAAACAGCAAACCGCCAGCTACAAGCACAGCTATCAGGCGGAATTTTCTGGTGCCGAAACGGGGGCGGCTCGGGGCAGGCACGGGGGAGGTATTACTCACGGTTAGTCACGTTATCGCCTTGCCGTGGCCGCGATGGCGTGCGTGTTAATTGTCTGCCTGCGAAAAACTGTCAAAAATCCACCTCCAAGGTCGAAAATTGACCGAAGTTAGTTTTGTTGAAGGGACTGAAGGGGTTCGCCACCCAGATCTGAGAGCGCTTGCAAGGCATCGTCGAGCGTGCTAACCCCTACCACCGCAACGTCACCCGCCCCTTTGCGGGCTTCATCCAGCGCCGCTTCAGGCACGATGATCAACTCGGCACCCGCCTGGCGGGCAGCGACCGCCTTCTGAGCGATGCCACCAACATCACCGACCGATTCATCGACCCTTATTGAGCCGGTCACCGCAACCCGCTTACCGCCTGTGAGTTCTCCTGGCGTGAGCACGTCCAGCAAGATCAGCGTGAAGGCCAAGCCAGCCGACGGTCCACCAACCGCACCCAGGTTGAGGTCTACATCAAAGGGAAGCGGCTGCTCCTCTATGCGTTCTGTGATGCCTGCGAGCCCGATGAACGGACCGCCGTTGTCGGGATGGCTGCCGAGCGTTATCTCAACGTCTCGTTGGCTTGCTCCATCCAAGCTCTCGACGCTCAGTACCGCAATGGCACCCGGCTGCAGTTCGGCCAGAACGGCGCGCAGCGAAGCGATTGTGTTGGTCGGCTCACCGTTGATGGCTCGGATCACTTCTCCTGCTTCGAGCTGGCCAGCAGCGGGACCATCCCCGATGACCTCTGCGAACGCAACACCAGTGAAATCGGCGACATCAAAGCCGAGACGTTCAAGAGCCACGATCGTCGCGGAATCAATGGAGCTACTCATCTGACGGCGGTTGTGTTGCCGTTGCTCATCATCGGAGCGGTTACCAAAGACCACTTCACGACTGTGAAGTTCGACGCTTTCGTCAGTCGTAGCTCTTAGCCATTCAAGCAAGTCAAGGTTGCTGTCGATGGAAACAGTCAGGATCAAGATTTCGCCGTCAGGATCGAACACTTCAGTGCCGTCTATCGCAAGCAGCGGAGACGCGGCGATGGCCGAGCCGGGAAGGAACGCCACAGGGTTGTCCAAGCCAGGCAGGACGCGTCCGAACCATCGGACAGGGACAAGATTAACCGCAGCCACACAGGTAGCCAAGAAGGTGACGGCCACCAGCGCAGCAATGACCTTGGACCGCCTCCCGGTCTGAGATGCAGAACTATGCGGGAGCGGATGGCCGTCCGGCGGACGGGGCCGCGGCGCGGGAGGTGGCGGCGGAGTTGACGGGTTGGCAGCTAGCGTGAGGAACCGTCCAGTCGTCTTGACTTGAGCGCCGTCCAACTAGGTGACATCAGGCAACAAGGTAGCGCCATGGCGACAACTCCGAACACCGATGAAGCAACCCAGATCACGGGTCGAGCTAAGAAATGGGTTCGCTCTCTGTGGGATGCTCGCCCCAAAGGCCGGATACGGCTGTTGGATGTGTTGCGCGTTTTGGGTTTAGCACGCCAGGCGGTGCCTCAACCGGTGGAGGGACTCAAGGCTTATCCGCAGTGGTGGCAGAGGGTCACAGCGCTGCTGGTATTGGCCGGTTTGGTAGTGGCAATAAGTTTTGTGCTGGCTGCTTTGGTGGGTGTGTTTGTGGTGGTGGCGGGCTTCCTGCTTGAGCAGGCCATTAACTAAGCAGCTGCTGCCTCAGCGAGCCAGACTCACATGTGACCAGCCAGAGGGCAAAAGGCAAATCAGACAACTCAGCCAGAGGGCAAAGGGAAGCGCAAGTGGCCGACCCGCAAGCAACCGACCCGCAAGCAACCGACCCGCAAGCAACCGACCCGCAAGTGGCCGACCCGCAAGCAACCGACTCGCAAGCAACCGAAGCGAGCGCTGCGGATCTAGATGCAGTCGGCGCAAGGCGACGTGAGGCGGCACTTGCTGGACATTCAGGCGACACCGATACAGCTCGGGCATACCTGCACGACAGCGCAAGCGCCGTGCGTTGCAGCGCGCTGCGGGCTCTGCATCAAGCTGGCGATCTGACCGTCAGAGAACTGCATGACGCTCTCGCTGACCCCGAAGCTGCGGTGCGTTTAACGGGCCTAGAACTCGCTGCTAGCCGCGATGATATTGCCGTTTCGGCTGTTGCAACCCTGCTTGAAGACAACAATCACGCAGTGGTGGAAGCCGCTGCTTGGGCCTGCGGTGAAAAAGTCTCAGCCAATCATTCACCACACTGCGACAACGTCGCAGCCGAAGTGGTTCAGAGGCTTGCGCGGCTAGCCGAGCATCACGACGATCTGCTGTGTCGTGAGTCAGCGATTGCAGCGCTCGGAGCAATCTCTGACCCTGCCGGGCTGCCAGCGATCCTGGCAGGACTCAAAGACAAACCCGAAGTGCGTCGCCGAGCTGTGATAGCTCTAGCACCTTTTGAGGGAACTGAAGTTGAAGCGGCGCTGCTTCAAGCCACCAACGACCGCGACCGGCAGGTACGCACAGCCGCTGCTGAGCTACTCAACCTTTAGCTATCAGAACTCTCGCTGTAGCTATCTGAGTAGCTATCCGAACTCTTCGTTGAAAATCGAAAAATCCATGCCCAACTGTTCCAGACATCGCCCTGCCCCATTCACGACCGTCTCCAAAGGAGCATTGACTCGTTTCACTTGCAGCGAAGTCGCCTCCGACAGGCGGGTGTCCATTCCTTTGAGAAGCCCCCCTCCGCCGACCAGATAGACACCTCGCGCAATCAGATCCAGAGCCAGTTCAGGCGGCGATTGCGACAGGCAGCTCAATACCGAATCAACCATGGCCGACACGGGCTCTTCGATGGCTTCACGGATCTCGTCGGGAGTCACCACAGCAATCTTGGGCATACCTGACATCAGTTCACGTCCGCGGATTTCAGCAGCGGTCTCGTTAGACGTTGGTGCAGCGGAACCAACCAGAATCTTGGTTTGTTCAGCGGTTGACTCGCCCACAGCCATACCGTATTCACGCCGCATATGGGTTTGGATTGCGTCGTCAATGTCGAAAGAGCCCACCCTCACAGCCTCGAGGGCCACAACTCCGCCCAAGCTGAGCAGGGCAGTCTGAGTGGTGCCACCACCAATGTCAATCACCATCGAACCAACCGGCTCATCAATGGGCAGCCCTACCCCGATAGCGGCGGCCACAGGCTGATCCATCAACCGAACCTCAGTTGCGCCTGCCCTGCGAGCTGCCTCCATCACAGCCCGACGCTCCACTGGCGTGATCGCGGAAGGCACACACACCACGACGCGCGCCCGGTTGATTTTGGTGACCCCCACCTGCCGAAGCAGTATCCGGATCATGTCCTGAGTGACCTCAAAGTCGGTGATGGCCCCCATGCGCAGCGGCCGCCGAGCGACGATGTTGGCAGGTGTTCGTCCCAGCATTCGGCGAGCCTTCTGTCCCACCGCCAAAAGCTCGTTGGTGTTTGTGTTGATCGCCACCACTGAAGGCTCGTTGAGCACCACGCCATGTCCCCGCGCGTAGACCAGCGTGTTGGCTGTGCCTAAGTCGATAGCTAGGTCACGAGGCAAGGCTTAACGCTCCGTGGCGGCGGACAGGTCCGGCGAAGTACCCGAAGTGCTGCGTGGATCTTGAAGTGTCTCAACCTGCGGAAACTCAACCTGCGAGACCTTGACGTGCGAGCTTTCGTTGATGTTGTCTGTGTTGTCAATCGTTTCGGCACCAAGCCTCTGAGGATCGAGACCCTGGGGATCGAGACTCTGGGGATTGAGACTCTGGGGATCGAGACCCTGAGCATCAAGACCCTGGGGATGCTGCGGTAGACCGGTGACTTCAGACTCCATCGGGTCGAGTTTGGAGATCCCGCTGGAGGGCCCAGAGCGCTCGGGCGTATACGACAGCGATTCAAGCTGACGAAGAGGTGAGACAGGACGCCGCCATGTGACTCTCCGAGCCATCCACAACAGCGTCGAAAGGATCGCGGCAAAACCCAGCGAAGCCACCATCAGCAACACAGAGCCTCTCACCTGCGGGCCTTTGCTAGATACTCGTCGCGATACTCGTCGCGGTCCGGCTCACTATTCAGCTCATTATCCGACTCACGATCCGACTCACGATCCGACTCACGATCCGGCTCACGATCCGGCTCATTGCCGGTTCCCACTTCGACGATGTGTTGAGCTTCAAGACCCCAGCTAGCTCCGCCTTGCCAACTTTCGTGCTTCCAGATAGGTGCCGTGGCCTTAAGCGTGTCAATGCCAAAACGTGCGGCCTCGAAAGCAGCATCTCGATGAGGTGACGACACGGCCACTTCCACTGCTGGATCACCCACTGCCACCTCGCCCACCCGATGCAGCATGGCAATGCGACCCAGGTCGGGCCAGCGGGTACGCATCTCTGCGGCTATTGCTGCGAGTCGCTGCTCAACCTGGTCTTCGTAAGCCTCATATTTGAGCAAATACACGCCCGGTCGATCTTTGGAATGGTCACGAGCGGTTCCGCTGAACTGCACAACAGCGCCGCAGCCAACTAGAACCACCCACTGTGCAACAAGCGCCGATGGCAGCGGGTCGGCTGACAGCCCCAGCCAGGTATTACCAAGATAGGGAGGTGTTAGCACTGTCATACGCTAGCGCGGCGGTATCTGCGCAAGATCAACGCAACAGCGACGACTGCGACCACGGTGCCGACAGTCAACGACAACGCCAAAGCCAGCAGCAGTTCCTGCCGTCGCCGAGCTGGCAATGTCTCAAGCGGGTTGGGCTGATGTGCAACCACCCAAGCTTCTTCATTGCTGTGGGTGGGTGCCCAACCCAACGCACGCAAGCGATCGTTGGCAACCACCCAGGAATGCGCTGTGTACGGCACCACCCCCGGTGGAGTGGGTGCCAACCTCGAACGCCAACGTAAGGCACTCAATATCCGTACTAGATAAGAAGGCGCACGCAAGCGAGGTCGTGGGCCTTCGAGTTGCGCCAGAGTGCTAGGGGGGATCCAGCCATCGGGTGCCGCGTTAAGTATTCCGTCATATCTAGTGCTGACTGCGGTGATCACAGCCGCAGCCAGATCATCGGCGTGCAGATACTGCATTGGAGGGTCACCATCGGCTGCCACCCCATAGCGGGCGGCGCGAAGCGTGACAGCGAGATGCCCCAGCCAGTCTTCGGCTACCACTGCGCAGGGACGCAGAATGGCAACTGACCGGCCAGGCGCTTGACCCCACTGGCGTGCTAGCAACTCAAGACGCCAGCGTTGCAGCCCCCAATCGAAATCGGGGTTGGGACGAACTGGAGAGTCCTCGGTGAGCGGCACAGGATTGCCTTTCCAAGCACCGTAGACCATCGCAGACGACATCATCACGAGATGTCCGACACCAGCCAGAGTCAGCGCATCAAGCACACGCTGCAACAAGGCGGCTTCTAGTTCCACTTCTGCAGGGCTGAGAGTGCCAGCGGTAACAGTCGAAGCAAAATGCACCACCGAATCGGCCCCGCTGAATAATGCTGCCAGATCGGCATCAGCTAAGTCAGCTTGTTTGATGGTGACCGACGGATGCGACATGAAAGCAGAGCTTTCTATGGCTACGGCTTTGTCCACGGCCACTACCGACATTGTCGTTTTTTGCTGAGCCAACCGCTCCACAACTCGACGTCCCACGGCACCTTGAGCACCTGTCACTACCACTGTGGTCATGGGCAGCCTTGTGACGGATCGTCGAAAGTCGCGAAGCGCTCAACGAGCAGACTCCACAATCGCTGTTTCATTCCCATACCATGCCCGCATGAGCGGTGATCCGCCAACGGCTGGCTCTGGAGACGATCCCTACGAGGGTGAAGATGAACTCTTTGAGAGCCTCAGGAACCTTGAGGGCTTCGACGATGCCAAGAATTTCAGCGATGCCTCTGATGCTGACAACTCAGAGAGCCGCGACAACCAAGACGACAGCCCTACAGGCAGCCAGGCGATTTTTGGAGACATCCCAGACTTTCCGCTGTTTGGGGGTTTGATGCAGATGCTGCAGCAGGCAACGCCCATGGGTGGCGGTGCCCGCGAGGTAGCCAGAGCCGTGGCCTGTGGCGGGGCTTCTGAAAAGAACATCGAACCTGCCGAGCGCATCGCCATCGAACAACTGCTGCGAGTGGCTGAACTGCGTGTGGCTGATGCCACAGGACTGCAACCGTCACGCAACGCAACACTGCGAGTAGAAGTGGTAAACCGCACCGGCTGGTCTGATCGCACTGTCAGCGACTACCACGAACTGTTCACTGCGCTAACCAAATCACTGGCGAACACCGGCAGCGATTCCGACGACAAACCAGATGACAAACCAGACGACCCTATGGCAGCCATGATGGCAGCTGTGACCAAGATGGCGGGACCGACTCTGCTAACTGTCGGCTCAGGTGCCATGGTGGGGCAGTTGGCTCAGTCCGCTTTAGGCGGCTATGCGCTGCCCATACCGCGTCCGCTCAACAAAGCGATGCTGGTCGTGTTGCCCAACATTGACGAGTTCGGTAAGCAGTGGTCTCTTGACTCAGATGATCTCCGATTGTGGGTTTGCCTGCATGAAGCCCTCTATAGCGCGGTTTTTGGGGTAGCTCATGTGCGCGAAGCGATCAACGAGATGCTGCTACGTCATGCTTCAAGTTTTGAGATAAACCCGAATCGTTTCGATGAGTTGTTCAGCGATTTTGATCCGCTCAGTTCCGGCCCAGAAGCTTTCGCTGACTTGCAGTCGCAACTAGCAAGCCCTGAAGCGTTGTTGGGGGCGGTGCGCTCTCGGGCTCAGCAGGATCTTCTGCCACAGTTGACCGCTGTGCTGGCGGCTGTCTGCGGTTATGTGGACCACACCATGGACCGCATCGGCACCGAACTAATCGGCTCTTATGGACGACTTTCGGAGGCGCTGCGACGCCACCGCACAGAAGTGACTTCGTCGCACGGATTTGTGGAACAGTTGCTCGGCTTGGAACTTGACCAGACCCAATACGAGCGCGGTGCAGCGTTTGCGGCGGGAGTGGCCGAACGCGCTGGCCCCCAAGAATTGCAGCGGCTGTTCACCGCTGACAACAATCTGCCCACTCCCGCCGAGGTGGATGCTCCAGGTTTGTGGCTAGCTCGTATTGATCTGCCTCGCGGCTGATCCGCCTTGCGGCTAGCTGTGAAGCATCTTGTCTTGGAGAACTGCTGACGAGCGGCTAATCGTCGACGGTGCCATCGGCGGGATTGGGGCCGCCAGCGGGATTGGGGCCGTCTCTTCTAATGGTGGTGCGGCGGCGGCTGATTACGAACGACAGTAACGCCGAAGCCATCCCTAGAGCTACCAGAAACGAACCTAATCGAGCTGGGATCGGCAAGATCACTGGAACAAAGGCACCCACCACCCAGGCGATCTGAAAGCGCGCCTCAAAACGCGAGAAGGATCGTCCGTGATTGGCATCGGGAGCATCTCTTTGCACCAGCGAATCGAAGGCCAACTTGCCGACAGCAGCTGCGAGCGCCACGCCGCCCGACAGCACAATCATGCCTGTCAAGCCGCCAGAGATCGCCCCCAGCAGCGCCATTGACAGCAGTACGGCCAACGACCCGAGCAGGATTATCTCTTCTATTAGGCTGCGTCTCAGCCGAGGTGCCAGCTGCACTCCGCCGAACGCGGCCAGACCGGCCGCGGCTACCACCATGGCGTAATGCCAGATCGGGGCACTCGGGTCGCCGACAATATCGATGCCACGTTCAGCGGCCACGGCACCACCGAGAGCTGCGCCGTCAGCGCTCACATCAAGCCCCTCAGCGCCGCCTCTCAACTCAAAAGCCAGCAGGAAAGTCACGAAACCCACAGCGCCTCGCATCATCGCCATCACCCACGCTGACGACAGGATCGTGGCTGCACGCAACTCTTTGCGTTCTTCGGTGCTGGGCCGTTCAAACGCAACAGGCACCGTCGGCAACTGCAAAGTCATTAGCGCAGCAATCAGATATCCGATGGAGGCTGCGCCCGCAGCCACGCCTGGGCTTCCCACAAACGTCAAAAATGCACCGAAACTCGCGCCGATCAGGCTCATCACAGCAGCGATCAATGCCAGACGGCTGTTGGCCTGCACCAGATTGATCTTGGAATTCACGTAACGAGGCACCACTGCACTCTTGGCAACGGCATACGACTTCTGAAACACCAATAAAGTGAAGGCTTCTGGGAAGAGCCAGTAGGTATCAAGATGGCGGATCATCAACAAAGCCACCACGAAACGACCGATGTTGGTTACCAGAATCATGGCTCGACGCCCGCCTGCCAACCTGTCGATTACTGGACCTATAAGCGGCGTAACCACCGCAAACGGTGCAACCGTCAAAGCAAGATAGAGAGCAATACGGTCACGAGCTGCGTCGGGGCTGATCGAAAAGAAGATTGATCCGGCGAGCGCTACTGCAACCACCGCGTCGGTGGCGGTGGCCGCGGCGTGGACTCGAGCTAAGCGTTGAAACGGACTGAACACTCTGCGACCTTCAGCGAGCAGACCGTTGCGAGGGGCGCGCCCTGCTCAAGGCAAGCTGCTGTAGCCGCACATGAGTGTCCACAGCAGCAGTTGTTGAGCGACAGCGGGTCCAAACACCTTGAGAGTCAAGTGTCCAGGCCAAGTGATTATCGGCGAGAGCAACTTGGATTACTTCCATCACCCGGTCAACCAGTTTGGGATCATCTACACGCACCAGAGTCTCGACTCTGCGGTCAAGGCTGCGCGACAGCAGGTCTGCCGAACCAATATAGGTAGCGGGCTGTTGTTGACCGTCGGCGTTAGCAAAATGAAACACACGCGAGTGCTCCAAGAATCTTCCCACTATGGAACGCACCCGAATGTTCTCCGATAAGCCTTTCAATCCTGGACGCAGGCAACATAAGCCTCGCACTATCAAATCAATCTGCACGCCAGCCTGGGATGCAGCGTAGAGCTGCTTGATCATCGAAGCGTCGGCCAGCGAGTTGAGCTTCATGATGATGCGGCCTGCTGGTGACTGCATTTCTTGAGTGATCAGTTGGCTGAGACGCGACCGGAGCTGTTCGGGCGCGGTAATGAGATGCGTGTGCTCTAGGCGATTGCCGTAGCCGGTGAGGCTATTAAACAGGCCTGCAATGTCAGCACCGATTTCAGGGTTAGCCGTGAGCAGGCCGAAATCTTCGAAGATGCGGGCGGTGCGATGGTTGTAGTTACCTGTACCAATGTGGCAGTAACGGCGGATCCCTTCAGGTTCTTCACGCACGATCATGGCGATCTTGGCATGAATCTTCAGGCCGACTAGGCCATATGCCACATGTGCTCCAGCTTGTTCTAGGCGTTTTGCCCAGCTGATGTTGCGCTCTTCATCGAAGCGTGCCTTCAGCTCCACCAACGCCGCCACCTGCTTGCCGTTTTCGGCAGCAGCCACCAACGCGTCGATTATTGGGCTGTCGCCAGAGGTGCGATAGAGCGTGAGTTTGATGGCCAGCACTGCCGGATCCTGCGAAGCTTGATGGATCAACTCGCCCACCGAGCGGCTAAATGAAGAATACGGGTGATGCACCAGCAGGTCACCGCCGCGTAGCACTTTGAAGAAGTCCGGTGGGCCGTCGTCGGACACCAGTTTCGGTTCGGTGATGCCCGACCAATGCGGCCATTGCAACTCGGGCATCGGCAGTCCGGCAATCTCGTTCAGACCGCTCAGATCGACTGGGCCCTGCACCCGCATCACCGCGTCGGGCATCAAGTTGAGTTCACGAATCAACAAGTCAAGCAGATCTTGCGAAATTGATTCTGCTACTTCTAAGCGCACCGCCGACTGGAAGCGTCTACGTCTCAGCTCCATCTCCACAGCGATCAGCAGATCATCAGCGTCTTCGTCGTTGAGGGTGAGGTCAGCGTTGCGGGTCACCCGAAACACATGATGCTCTAGCAGTTCCATGCCTGGGAACAACATCTCAAGATGAGAAGCGATCACATCTTCAAGAGCCACGAAACGCGTTGACTGAGTGCCGGTGGGAACCCAGCGACGCAGGGCGGCGGGCACTTTCACCCGGGCGAAACGAAGCTCGGGTTTGCCCTGCTCACGCAACCCCACAGCCAGATTCAGCGACAGATCCGAAATGAACGGGAAAGGATGCCCGGGATCCACCGCCAGCGGGGTGAGCACTGGAAAGACCCTCTCTTCAAAGTGTTGCCGCAAATGCTCTCGCTCGGCTGCGTCAACCTCGTCAAGGGTCAGCAGCTGGATCCCATGATCCGCTAGTGCCGGTTTGATCTTTTGCAGGTAGAGCAGTTGATGCTTGCGGCAAAGTTCTGCAGCGACCCGGCGGACTTCGTCTAGTTGCTCAGCAGGTGTATGCCCATCCAAGGTGCGTTCGGTGATTTCGGCGACCACTCGATCAGCGAGCCCCGAGACCCGCACCTGGAAGAACTCATCAAGGTTGGTAGCGAAGACGCTCAAAAAGCGGGCCCGTTCCAGCAGCGGGACTTCTAGGTCATCGGCGAGGGCTAGCACCCTTGCGTTGAAAGCCAGCCACGAGATTTCGCGGCTGAAATAGTCGGTGAGAGGTTCGGACCATCCCCCGACTTTCGTCATCGTTCCAACAAGCAGCGTTGTAGATAGCAACCCGGCCGTGACAGGCCGCAGTTGGCAGCTTTCTGGCTGCGTTTAGCGTCGCTCCCGGTTGGAGTATTCATTTTCTTCCTCTGGATACCCGAGATCCCATTCCACGATGATGCGTTCACGCTCGGCATCACGATTGACTCGCTCGCGATTGCGGCGAAACTGCGGATCGTGAGGTGGCAGCAGCAACAACCGTGCTTGAACACGATCTTGGAAGGAGTTCATGAAATCCACGTCTCCGAAGACCGCTCGGACTTCCCAGTGTGGCGCAACAGGACCCAGATAAGTGATCTTGGCTTGGCCAACCGGTGACTCGTCAACGGGTTCAAGGTCAGCGCCAGAGCTGGCGGCGAGCGTCATTAGGCTGATCTCCGCTGCGGCGCTAAGCCCTCAGGCGGAGCTGTTCTTGTTGGAAGTTCCCTCGCCTTGAATTTCTTCGCCGGTTTGACCAACAGCCTTGGCAGAGCCACCAGTAGATGCTGACTCGCCTTCTTCGGCTGCGTCAGACAAACCGTCTTTGAATTCGCGCTGAGCCTGACCCAGCGAACGAGCGAGCTTGGGAAGCTTCGCTCCGCCGAATACCAGCAGAACGAGTATCAGGATGATGAGTAGTTCAGGTGCACCGATGTTAGGCATCGTCTAGCAGTGTAGCGCAATCTGATCGCAACCGCATACTGGCTGCGGTTGGTAGTGGTTCGGCTGTGGCTTTAGGTGGGCTTTAGGCGCTGGCAACAGCTCGGCGCTGAATGGTTCGCGCTCGACGGAGACGCCGACGCTCCCTTTCGCTCATGCCGCCCCAGATGCCAAACTTCTCGCCGTTGCTAAGAGCGAACTCAAGGCACTCCTCACGTACTACGCAACTCTTGCAGACCTCTTTGGCTTCTTTAGTGGAGGCCCCGCGCTCTGGGTAGAACAGATCGGGATGTACGCCTAGGCAGTTGGCTTCGCGCTGCCAAGACATGTCTTCAGCTGGAAATATGCCGTGTAGCTCCATTGGGACTCCTTCCCCTTGATGAGTAGCTGTGGACTATTACCGGGCAAGTTCAGCGGAACCCAGCTCTGCTGGATCCGCTGCCGCCTGATGCCATCTCTGTAATTACATCATTGTTATACGACATTTGCCAACCCGAAGCCCAAAAAAAATCGTCGGCTTGTAGTTACGGCTTGCAGTTAACCCTTCTGGTAACCCTTTTGGGCAGCCAGATAACTCCTCTGGGCATACAGAAAACAGTCCGTCTGGGCGGCTAGAAGGCTCGCCGCTTAGGGGCCTGGAGTGGTCTCGGCTAGGGTCGGCTGATGGCGACGAACAAGCCCCAGCGAGGACTTCAGCACCCCGAGTTGTGGGTGTTGCCCGACCCGGTGCGGTTCGCTTATTCACGCTGGGACGGCAACCAGTCAGGATTCGACCTTGATGCCGACCACCTGCTTGATGAACTCGCTGATGATCTGCTTTATCACGGCGCTTTGGACGGTGCTTTGCGTCGACTGCTCGCCGACGGCCTGCTTGATCGCTCAGGGCGAAGCATCGAAGGGCTTCACAGCATGCTCGAACGCCTGCGAGAGCAGCGCCGCCAGCTGCAAGAACAACTGCAACAACAGCTGCAACAACTTGACATCGGAGATTTAACCAGCGCGGAGGCCGCGCAACGCTTTGCCGAGCTGAGCGCACGTCTCGGCGAACTGAGCGAACGTATCGGCGAGTTGAGCGAACGTCTCGGCGAGCTGAATATTCACATGCAGCCAAACGCCAACCCTGCTGTGGCGCCTCAGGTCACTCAAGTCACTGAATCAGGCGAGCCCATCACTGAGGCTCAACTACAGCAGCTTTTGGACATGCTGTCGCAGCTTGCCGACATTGAGAGTCTTGAACAGTTGCTTAAGGGGGCTGCCAAACCCGGTGACTTAACCGCAGCCGACCGCACGGCTTTGAGCACTTTGCTTGGTGACAACGCTGCTGAAAGCCTTAGAGCTTTGGCTGAGATAACGAGTCTGCTCGCCGAGGCTGGTTTGGTCGACTCTCAGCAGCAGTATCTTGAGATGACTCCTCGCCTGATCCACAAAATCGGCCAGAGCGCGTTGCGCGACTTGTTCAAACGGCTCAATCCCGACCTGCTCGGTCATCACAGCATTGCGCGCACTGGGCTCGGCCATGAGCGAGATGCTCTCACCAAGGCTTACAGCTACGGCGATCCTTTCAACCTTCATATCGGCCAGACCATTCGCAATGCTGTTACTCGCAACGGCGGCGGGATCCCGGTGCGGTTGCATCCCGATGACTTCGAAGTGCAACAAACCGAACAGCAGGTGCGCTCAGCCACAGTGCTAATGGTTGACCTGTCGCTGTCTATGCCGATGCGTAACAACTTTTTGCCCGCCAAAAAAGTGGCGATGGCTTTGCATGCTCTGATCTCAAGCCAATATCGCAACGATTACCTGGGGCTTGTCTCCTTCAGCGAAACAGCCCAAGAACTCCGTGCCGATCAATTGCCAGCGGCATCTTGGGACTATGTCTACGGCACCAACATGCATCATGGATTGATACTGGCACGCGCCATGCTGCGACAACAGTCCGGCAACAAGCAGATCATCATGATCACCGACGGAGAACCGACGGCTCATCTCACCGCGTCAGGGCAAGCCTTCTTCAGTTATCCCCCCACCCGTGAGACGTTGGATCGCACCTTGGCGGAGGTTGCTGGTTGCACCCGTGAAGGCATCCGCATCAACACCTTCATGCTGGACGCGACACCTTATTTGACCGACTTCGTTGAACAGGTGACCGCTTTGAACGGTGGACGGGCCTTCCTCACCACCAACGAGAACCTCGGCGAATATGTGCTGGTTGATTTCGTGGAGCACAAACGCAGCCTTATTACCGCAGACTGACAAACTCGTTGCTGAAGTTGCTGTGCTGACCGTCACAGCGCTAGCGGTAGCAGTGCTGACGGTCGCAGCGCTGGCCGTGTTGAGGAACTCGGTGCTGGGGCTGTTGCCAGGTGCTACGGCAGCTGCTCGGGAGGTGCCAGCGGCAGTCCAGCCGCTGCCCAACCTGCGATTCCGTCGGTCAAGTCGGCCACTTGATCAAAGCCGAGACGCTTAACCGATGCCGCAGCCAGGCTTGAGGAGTATCCCTGATTGCAGACCATCACCAGTTGTTGCTGATGCGAACGAACCGCAGGGTGTGCGTGCGGTGAAGTGGGATCGCAACGCCATTCCAGCACTATCAGCGGGATATTCACTGAGCCGGGGATTATGCCGGTGCGTTCACGATCGGGACGCTCGCGAACATCAATCACTAGCAGTGAATCATCGTCGTCTGTGTTGTTCATCAGCTCGGCGAGCTGCGCTGGCGTTACTCGCTCAATATCGCTACGAGCCTTGTCAAGCAACTCATCCACGGTGGCTCCTTGATGCTGGGACTGATCGGTCATGGCCCGCAAGGCTACGGCCCGATCGGCATGGGTGGTTCAGCTTTGATGCGTTGTTTAATGTTTTGGCGGCGCGCTATCACCGGCGCAAACGGAGCCATCCACTGCGCTACACGCACAATCACGCCAGAAAAGAAGTGCGCCACTAACCAGGCCCCGGCTCTGCCGATGCAGCGCCGCTGAACTAGGCCGTTCAGATTGAGGGGCTCAACGTCAGCAAGTATTCGAGATTTGAAGTCGACTATAAAAGTGGGATCGTCTATCAGCATTCCCAGTTCTTGGTTGCAGCGCAGACTGTGGCGATTGAAATTCAATGACCCGACCAGCAGCTTGTTGTCGTCAACTAGCAAGAATCGCAAATGGAAGAACTCGCGGTAGGTGCGTAGCGTCACTCCGCAGCGGCTCAATCGGTACCACAGATAAGGCTCGGCGGCTCGCAGCCAGCGATAATTGTTTTCTTGTGCAGTGATCACGGTTCGGCTTGTTGCCGGTGAGTTTTTGAGAAGGTTGACCACGCCGATATCAAGCGCATATGGCGATGCCAGAATCACGCTTTGCTTGGCTTCGGTCACCAGTTTCGTGAACACGGGTTCGATTGTCCGGTTGGTGATGATGTGGGTGTTCACGCTGCTTCGCTTGCCTTGCTCAGTGGACGCAAAGTCATCTGTCAGAGCCGTGACGACATCGGGATCTTCAATGCGCACCATGAAGTCGGGCCAGGTGAAGTTGTGGTCGCTGATGTTGATGCCGCCGACATAGGCATGATCATCGATCACGTAGAGCTTCTTGTGGTTGCGGTTCAGGCCGAACAACATCAGCGGCCCCCACGGTTGAGTGAAAGTCACTGTTGCTCCGGCTTGACGCAGTCGCTCGAACATGGCTGCTGTTTCTGCGGCTTCGGCACGCACCTCGTGGTGGCTAGCGCGACGGTCGCTCACATATCTCAACGCGAAACAGTCAATCAACAAGCGCACATCCACACCTCGGGAAATGGCCTGAGTCAGCAAGTCAGCCACTGCAAGGCCCGAGGCATCGCCATCAAAAGTCATTACTTGTATCAGCGCGCGTCGCTTCGCTTGAGCGATGCTGCTATTTAGAGCGGCAACGAACTCGCTGTTGTTGAGCAGCTTCACCGCAATGAGGGCTAGACGGCGTGCTAGTAGTCAGCAGGTAATAGCAGTCAACAGATAACAGTCAGCAAGTGACAGTTAGCGTGAGGTGAACAAACCGGCATCGAACACCACTTGGTCACCAACACGGGTCTGGAACAGTGTCTGTTTGCCTTCTTGCCACATGTGAACATCAAGGCGCTGCCCTGGCAGCACTGGCATTTTGAAACGTCCGCTCATTGAGGCGAAACGGGCGGGATCACTGTCACACAACGTGTGCAGCAAGGCTCGACCGGTCACCCCAAAAGTGCATAAACCGTGCAAGATCGGTGTCTCAAACCCGGCCATGGCCGAAAACGAAGGATCAGTGTGAAGCGGGTTGTGATCACCGTTGAGACGGTAAAGCAGCGCCTGATCGGTGCGGGTGTCATAGCCGGTGACATGGTCAGCCGGGCGGTCGGGTTGTTGCCAAGTGTTGGACGGGCCGCGGTCGCCGCCCCAGCCGCCTTCGCCAGAAATGAACAAGCCCGCTCGGCTGGTCCACAAAGGTTCGCCGTCATGGCTGTGAGCATTGGTTTCAAGCACTACTAAGGCAGCTTTGATCTTGTCGTAGATGCCAGCCACACGAGTCTGGCTTATCGCTGATCCTGCTGGCGGCAGTTCCTGATGTAGCTCGATGTGCTGATCGCCGTGCAACAACGCAGCAAGGTTGAAGTCGCCATAATCAGGCATTGCGCCCATCCCCATCACCACCACCTGGGTCGGTAGAGCCCGCTGTGGCAGATCGCGGGTGTTCTCAGTGGTGAACTCAAGCTCAAAGCCGGTTGGGTCAGACGCTCCAGCGCCTACACCGAGGGCGTAGAGAAGGCTGTCATGTGAGGTCCAGTTGATCTGGGACTCTTCACCAACCGCGCCCACTGCATCAGGATTTATGGGCATTTCTTGCTCCTATGTAGTTGGGCTGAAGTAGTCGACCTGTCGTAGTCGACCTGTCGGTTCGTTGGACCGACGGTTCGCTGGCTTGCAGGCTCACGCTATGGGCTAGCTGACGGTGCCACACTCTCGGGTCACCACTGCTCTGATTGCACTTGACTGCATTCACATTCCCCAGACAATCGTTCACATTCCCCAGACGGTGATGGACTTATCACCTAGGGACTCCTCTCGGCGGAAGATCTTGTCATCCCAAGTCATGTCGGGTGAGCGGTCGAATATGACCAGATGCCCTGATGAGGCATCGCATCGGTCCATATATGCGGCTGTCTGTGTGAGCCCTTCGGCGATGGTGCGCTCTAGGCCCTTGTGTCGCACTTTGCACTCAACGACGAAGCGGCTCAGGCCAGCTTCTCCAGCTGCATTTTCGGAGGCTTCTTGATTTATTTCTGCTGCTCCCGACTTGAGTTGATTTACTTCTACTTCGGGCCACAGGATCAAAAGATCGGTGCGGCCTCTGCCTAGGCCATATTCGCGCTCGATTCGCCCGCCGCCGTTCACTACACGTTGCAGAAACGCCTGCAGAAGCAGTTGCGGTCCTGCCTCTTTGTAGTCGAAGCGTTCAACCCAATGCTCGGAGTGCTCTCGAAAGAAGCTCTGAAATGCGGCCAGCAACTTGTCTAGGTTGAGCTTGCCATCAGCGCGGACATACCATGAGGTCCGCTGCGGGATCATGGCCTCTTCACCGTGTACCAGTTCACGAGGGATGACTTCACGGTAGATCGGGTTGGCGATCTCGGCAGGTCCGGCTCGTTTTAGAAGTCCTAGATCTCGCACGTATTCGATGTCGTCGGGACGCACTAGGTGAGCGGTCTCGCCGCCTGTTAGCAGAGGCTCAACCACACGGCGCACACGGTCTTCACGAAGTCGAAATGCGAGCTGATCCAAGTGTGTCTCGCGTCGTATGATCAACTGTTCCTGTGCAGCCATGATGGCTTCTGCGCTGATTGTGTGACTGCGGTCGCGTCCAGCTTTGTTGGCGAAACACGCCTCGTAAGCCAAAGCGTTCACCAGCCACGGCTGGCCGCAAGTCTGATGCCAGAGTGTTGCATGGGCTTCGGAAGTGAAGGCCTGACCGGTCTCTTCAGTGTGCTGCATCAGCAACTCGCTGACTTCGTGTGCGGTGAAGTCTCCGAGCCGCAGCGACACAGCCTTGATGTTGAAAGCGCTGCCACCTGTGGTTACTGCTGTGCTGACACCCGTTTGGATGCGATAGTCACGAACGTCACGCACCCCGCAAAGCACCAGCGACTGCGGAAAACCTTCGGGCCGCCGTGCGTAACCGGCACGCAACTGGCGCAACACGGACACGAGCGTGTCGCCGATGAGAGAGTCGATCTCGTCAATCAGCAGCACGAGCGGACGCGATTCGGCCACTGACCATCTGCTGAGCACTTCTCCGAGCGCTCCGTGGGGACCGGCTACTTCTAATGCGTCAGCAACTAGGCCTGAGATCGGATCTTCGCCTAGCGTCAGTTCCGCTTCGCGAGCCAGTTGAGCGAGGATGGCACGCATTGCGCTCTGCACATCATTTCGCGCCGATTGACCTACTTCAACGTTCACATATACACAGCAATAGTCACCGCTGCTGTTGAGCAGATCACGCAAAGCGAAAAGCGCTGAGGTTTTTCCTGTCTGGCGGGGTGCGTGCAACACGAAATAACGCTTGGCTGTTACGAGTCTCAACAACTCGTCGGCATCAAGGCGATCCAACGGCGGAAGGCAGTAGTGGTCAGCAGCATCAACTGGCCCAGTCGTGTTGAAAAATCTCAAGAGCCCTCCCTGCTACTCAACAGCTCAGCCGCTACTTCTCAGCCACCACCTCAACAAATCATACGCAAGCACTCCAGCGTTCATCAGCGAACCGCGTCCAGCCTGATACCTCAAGTTCCAGCACCTCTATCTACTCACTTGCGTCTCCCATTCACTGCTGAGAGCTATTCAAGGTCTTTCACTTCGGAGTTGTCTTCCACCGCCGCTGTCCGAATCGCTTGACTCGCTGTCTCAACTAGGGTGCATAGTGAGACATCATGGAGTCCGTGCGAGTAGCTGAGATGCCCGAGAGCTCTTATGGCTGCCTGAACCGGCTCCCGCCCAACTCTGGCAGCAGCTTCATGCGCTTCTGCCAATGCACATAGAACCGCGGTCAATGCGTTCGGCGCGCTCACCGCTGTTACTTGTCGCAGTGGCATTCTCACCAGATTCTCCCAGACATGACTCTTCCGAAGCAATTGATGCGCCTCATCGAACTCAATGCGGCCCTCCGAGCGGGATTTTGCCTGTTTAGCAAGGCGCACACGCCACCAAGCCATTGCAATCGGACAGTCCATCAGTACCGAAACATTGCCGCGTACTGGGTGCAGACCTCCAGTGTGACGCAAGAAGTTTCGAGTATGAGCCTCCCCATTATCAGCTTTTGGGCCATAGATAAACACCGTCGGCAAGTCTCTGCCGAACACCTCGCGACCCATCCACACCGCGTGACAGAGCGCCCAAACTGCGGGTTCGGCAGCCGCCGACGCAGTGATAGAACTGCTGAGAGACTCAGCGATCCGGCGCTCCGCGTAGCTGGGCAATTTGCTCATCTCGCCCGCTGTGAGAGGCCCCAGCTTCGGCACGGAACTGCGAGCGGCATCAAGGTCGGCGATTTCGAGCACGCTCGTGACTATGAAACTCTCAATTGTGTCGGGCCCTTCCTTGAGCTTACCTATCAGTTCGTCCTGAAGTTTCGCTGTTTCCTCAAACTTCTTCTTCGCATCAATCAAAGATCTCTGCCACTCTTTGTAGTTTTCAGTGTCGATCTCGACATCACCGAAGACTGTTTTGCTCATCGCTTGATTCCTGCTCGCCTAGTCGTCTTCGATACTGCTCGGCGTGTCTGTATCAAAGGGCTCCCAGGCGGTTGCAGCGCAAGCCGGATCGAAGTCATCCTCATCTTCCCAGTCGGGGATTCCCCTTAACTCGAACTCCGCGCGGAGACGCTGGGCAATCGGCGAATCGGCATGCACTCCATCGGCGCTGAGAGAGCTGCGAGGCAACCGTCCAAATGCTGCTATGAGGCCCGCTATCTGAATATCGCGATGATGACGTCGTAGTTCGTACAAGTCGTTGGCAAGCTTGACCCGAAAATAAACTTCGGCTGCATCAGAAACTTCTTCGACCGACATCTCGCCGGATTTGAGTTCGTCGCTGAGAACAAATCGCACCAACGACACAATCAACGGCTTAACGCTGCGTATGTCGCCCTTGGCGAGCCACCATCCCTGCGGGAAAGTCATTTCGTCGCTAGATGGCCAGATTTCTCCGCTGAGCCCGAACGCATTCGCAAGCTTTGAATCGCGCACTGTCACCAACCCAGGCACCAAGAAGACATCTCCTGCGATCTCGTCTGCGTTCCAAGTCACTTCTTGCCGGTGCGAAACGCTGGACATTCTCCGACTGAACAATGTCCGGGGACATCGCAGTTCTGTAACCCATTCTGCACATCCGTCGTTGATTAGAGCCTGCAGGCCAGCAGCATCAATGAGCCGGTGCTCAACGAGCGCTCCTTGACGTCGCAGTGTGACTTCGACGCTGTAACGCGCCTCGCCCCAATCGAGCGATGCTCCATCCTCAAGCAGCACTGGAAGTCGCAAATTCTGCATTGGTCGTGTCCGAACTCCTGGTACTAGAGGTTTCCGTTAGCTTTCGGCACTAGCCGAGCCCGATACCTCGGAAGCTTCCTGAACTTCCGATGCCTTAGAAGGATCCAGTCGGCGCCTCACCAAGTCAAGTTCAAGCACCTGCGGATCTTCTACCTCTTCCAACAGCGTCACTTTGAGAACGCGCCTGCCTGGTATGGCCTCCAGCATTACTTCCAAAGCTCCGTCGGGACCAGCGGACTTCAGACTTGTGCCGTCTTCAACGGTAGCGATACGCAAATAACCGTCAGGCAGCGGCGACTCGCACGAGCCGTCAGCACCAGATGGCATCCGCATGCGTATCCCGATTTGAGTTCCGTCTACAGCCTCCTCGTCATAAGACAAATGAGCCACTACCACCGACTGGCCGCTCTCAGCCAAAAGCGACGACCTATATCGTGGCACCGAACCTGGCGCTGGCGTTCCTCTGCGGCGTGGCTCGTCGTTGTCGTCGACCGTGGACTTGTCGCCCGGCATGACGGGTTCTCTTTTGGATCCGCCGCCTGCAGGAGTTCGTGGTCGACGCACCTTCTCAGCTGCTCTGGTTAGGCGACCCTTTAGTTCAGCGAACCCCGGAGGGGCGTATTCCTGAAGATCATCCCGCTCTCCAATCTCGTCTCGGAGGATTTGCGCCACAGCGCACAAACCTTCACGAAGCCTCTTCTTCTCATCAAGGTTGAGACGCTTGTGGTCAAGCCCGCGGTGCTCAGGCCCTTCTGCTGACCGCACCAGCTCCTCAAGTTCACCTTCGTCGAGAGAGATCACTGCATCGAAGGGCTCCTGATTAGAGAAATCAGTCTTCTTGAGCCCATCGGCTCTCGAAGTAATCCACATTCCCCGACGGAAGACGTGAACCTGAGTCTGGGCACCATCAATGCCCACGATGCTCCGCCAACATGCCCTGATTCCAGTGGGGCTGTCGATCTGGCGGCCATCGCGAAGCGTCAGGACTGCGTTGTGCGCTACCGCCCCGGCGATGAAACCGCCGCCCTTGCGCGCACGTTTCTGATTCTTGATTTCGTCGAGCGCTTCCTCGACATCGTTAGTGGACGAAAGGCACAAAGACGAGTGGTTGCGTGACTCCCCCCTGATGTCATCCACGGTGAGGCTCAAGCTGCCTGAGCAGATTGCATCAGAGAAGTTCGCCGCCGCAACGCGTCCGATCATCTCAACCGCACCAGGCTCGCCCTCATCACGGTTGAAGTCGTTGAATCCGGCGATGCACACCACGGTTCCAGTGTCGGACAGTGCGTCAACATAAGGCTCTAGGAGGTTTGGAATGATTCGGGGGTATCGGTTTGACGAACCGCTGAAACCCATATCTCCTTGACCGTCAACAATCCAGTAACCATCGGCTGCCAGTTCTGGACCGTTCGACTTCTGGTGATGACTTGCCAAGATCGCATGCCCCGAAGCGATCGACCTCAACTTGTTTCCCTTCTGGTACTTGGAGCCGTAGAGAACGTAGCGAAGATCAGACGCTCCGAAAGCAGCATGATGGCCGAGGCCAAAGGAGCCAGCACCGTGGTCACCCTTGCTGGTGTTGCCGGGAGTGAGCAGCGCGTCCATCCGGCGACCATTTAGCCCGTGGCCGTTATCAATGCACAGCAGCAGTGGAATGTGCTCACGACGACGCATTGAATCGATACGCTGGAGCACTGTCCTCTCGTCATGCGACGCTTTCCCTTGATTACGGCGTTTGCGCTCTTTCTTAGCTAACTCAAGCGCCTCTAGGTAGTCCTTCCATCCAGGAAGACAATCACTTTCTACGTCACAGATTTCGAACCGAATCTCAGCGACTTGGCCAGCTTGACTCGCCGCATCCAGGCTGTTTTGGATCAGTTCTCGAATCACTGGCTCAGCAGAACCGTCGAAGTGCGCTAGAGCGGCGCTGGTGAATCCCACCGGCTGATGTGTTGGACCAAAGTAGAGCGACGCACGCTCTGGCGACGCTCTCATCAGTCAGTGCAGTCGCAGGCTGGTGTGCCGTTGGCGTACCTGCCGTAAGTGGCTGCCTCTGCGCCAGAGGCAAGGTCCGCAAAGGTGGCAGAGTTCACCCCAAAAAATCCGAAATGAGAAAGGCCATCCCCGTTGCGCTTTGGAGCGGTGCGCAAATGACGCGCCTCGAAGTCAGCCCACCAGTTCATATCACTGGGCGTTCCGCTGCGACGACGCGTGTCAGGCTTGGTTCCGAGTTTGACCAGGCTGCTGGTTCCCTTCATGAAGCAGAAAACGCAGTTACCAGCGCCAGTTGGGATTCTCAAGTCAAAGTCGCGGCGCTGCCAGAAATCAATCACCCCAGCGGCATCAATTCCAGCTTCGTGAAGTGGGAAATAGGGTCTCTCTCCAGGCGGCTGAGTCCGTACCGTGCAACTGGCGGTGCTGGCACCTTCTGCAAAGAGCGTGCGCGACAGGACTCGGTCCACGCGATTCGATTCGTCTGCTCGCAGGCCGAGAAGTCGTATGTGCAAGGCCGCATCGGGTCCCCGCATCGGCACGGGACGTGCCCCAGGTGTGACCGCTGGAAGTTGTGCAGTGGTGAAATCAGCCCAACGCTGAGCCGAGCGAGACGGTGGCAGGCTCGCGAGATGTTCTGCCCGTCGAAGCACCGACTCGGGCGACGCAGTACCACCACTGAGCGCGTAACGCTCTGCTACCGAGACCGGGCCGATCAGACCCTGTCTACTAC